>CADBQZ010000037.1 GCA_902796865.1 uncultured Ruminococcus sp.
ACAGCTAAAGCAAAGGCTTCAGCCGCTTCCCGAAAAAGAAAGAATAAAAGCGATAAATCATTATGACAGATATTTTACACAGGCAGGGCCCGAAAATGAAGAAATCGTTATGCGCCGTCTCGGTACTCCGAAGGAACTTGCCGACAGAATAATCGGTGAAAGCCGTAATACTATCCCGGGAATGGTAAATGAAACAAAGAAAAATGTAAGATCCACAGCAAGAAAAATGAAAGAGCCAAAAAAACAGCGTTCATTTTTCACCGCAGCATTAATGCTTCTTTTCGGCGGAATAGTTATCATTGTCACAATAGCAGCACTCATACTTATCGCAGCTGCAGCTGCCGGATTACTTGCAGCTTTACTTATTTTCGGTGCTGCAATGATGGGCATGAGCATACCATATCTTTTCAGCATAACATCTATAGGACTTGTTGTTTTAGGTATCGGTCTTGTATGTGTAGGCGTTCCGATACTTGTATTCATTCCGGTTATGAACCTTGTATTTTTTATAATAAAACGAACTGTTACGACTGTCGGCGGAGCACTCAACAGAATGCTGAAGAGAAAGGCGGCTTAAAAGATGAAAAACAGAAAAAAGCTTTTGGTCATCATGCCTCTCGTGATTATAATGTCAGGTGTTCTTCTGGGTATTATCGGTCTTCTGGGCGGTGCTGTCTCAAAATATAAAGAACAGCTCGAATTTACGGATTTTGAAGCCAATATCCAATCCGGCAGCATATTCAATCTTGATATAGATATATCTTTAGCGAATGTTAATCTTATAAGTACCAATGAACTTACCGATTTCAAGATAGAAGCCAATGATGTTACAAAAGATCTGATAAACTATACTACAACTAATAACACTTTAAAGCTCAGGTATGAAATGCAGAAGTGGTATCATGCGATATATGCTCCTGCATACCGAAGCAAAAACGGAAGCATAAATATATACATACCTGCATCAATAAAACTTTCGGATGTTGAAGTCGAAGCATCATACGGAGATATAAGCATCAATTACCTGACTGCTGACAGAGTGTTTGTCACAAGCGGCGACGGAAACTGCAATATAAAGGGAATGAACTGTTCCTATACAAATATAACCGATAAAGACGGCGACTTTAAGTCTGTTAATATAAGTGCAGAAAATGCCGATCTTCATCTTAGCAATGATAACGCAATATTAAACAATTTTGTAAGCAGCTCACTTATAATGGAAAGCCACGGGACAGATGTTGATTTTTCCGGCATAATAACCGGAAACAGCGGTTTTTCAGCAATAGGCGGAGATGTCAATGTAACTATGTATGGTGCTGTTTCCGACTACTCTTTCGAGCTTCTGGAAGGAGATTCACTCGTAAACGACAAGGAGCCTTCTGTAAATAAAAAAGCTGAATATACTATAAAACTCAACGGAGATATAAATGTCTCAGTAAAAGACTAAGCTCTGTGATTTTTAATTACTGTAAATAAGAAAAAATGATAAAGGATAGATATTTTATTTTTAGGTATTTTCTATTTTAATATTTTTAATATAATGTGATACAAATAATAATATTTTATTGTTAAAAGCAGTGTCAGACCGGATAAGCTAACGGTTTTGCGCTGCTTTTGTGTTTTATTGCACTTTTTATAACATACATGAAAAAGGCATTACAAATCTGCAATACTAACTGTTTTTTTTGTTGTAAAATAATGGACGAGATGAAATATATATGTTGATTTTGACATATATATAAACGAAAAAAAGATGAAATGAGGATGAGCAATGATAAGAGTAAAACAAAAATTCAAAAAGCTTGCTGCATGGTGTACTGCCGGTATCCTGGCAGTATCGGCGCTTTCAGTCACTAATATTAAAAGTGAGCCTGTATATGCTGCCGATGCAGAAGAGTGTGTGATCGACTCAAGCAAGACCTATCAGTCGATAAGAGGCTTCGGTGGTATAAATCTCCCCGATTGGGTCGGAAGTGATATGAGCGACTCACAGCGCAATACCGCTTTCGGAAACGGTGACGGACAGCTTGGTATGTCGGTGCTCCGTATCTATGTAAGCGACAACTCTAATGACTGGGCAAAAGCAGTACCTACTGCTCTTGCAGCACAGGCAAAAGGGGCTACAATATTTGCTACCCCATGGAATCCGCCGACAAGCATGAGAGAAACATTCACAAAAACAGTAAGAAGATGGGTCGATGGTCAGGGCTTCACAAATGTTCAGCTTAAAAATCAGCGCCGCCTTAAAAAAAGCAGCTATGCTGATTATGCACAGCATCTCAACAGCTTTATAAAGTACATGGAAGGTCAGGGTGTAAATCTCTATTCTATCTCTATACAGAACGAGCCTGACTATGGCGAGGAATGGACATGGATGGAGCCTGATGACTGCGTTGAATTTATCGCAAAATACGGCAAGGACGTAACAAAAGGCACTAAATGTAAGCTTATGTCGCCTGAGACATTCCAGTATAACAAGGAGTACTACAACAAGATCCTTGCAGACGAAACAGCTTTTGCAAATACAGACCTTTTCGGTACACATTTCTATGGAACAACAAGAGATCAGATGGATTTCCCGGCGCTTGAAAACTCCGGCAAAGAGATCTGGATGACAGAGGTATATGTTCCGAACAGCGAGGCCAATTCAAACGAACGTTTCCCGGAAGCACTTCAGGTATCCGAAAATATCCACAACGGACTTGTAGTGGGCAATATGAACGCATATGTATGGTGGTATATCAGAAGAAACTACAGCCCTATGAATGAAAATGGTACTATAAGCAAAAGAGGCTATTGCTTTGCTCAGTACTCAAAGTTCATTCGTCCGGGCGCCGTAAGAGTTGATGCGACAGAACGTCCTAAATATGACGGCAATTCTGTATCATACATTTCAGCATATAAAAAGGATAATACCGTTACGATAGTTGCAGTAAACAACACCGACACCGGTTATTCACAGCATTTCTCACTCAAAAACGTAAACAATATAAAGAATGTTGACAGATACAGAACAGGCTCCAACGAGAATCTTGCTCTTACAAAGGCTCTTGAAAATGACGGCAGCAGCTTCTGGGCACAGCTTCCTGCAAGAACTGTTTCTACATTCGTAGTAACACTCGGCAGCGGTTCAGAACCTGTTGTAACTACAACTACAGAAAATACACAGCCTGTTGTTACAACTACAGCTACAGAAAAAACACCTGCTGCAACAACAAATGAATATGGCTGGTATTTCCAGGATTCATTTGAAAATGACACTTGTGGCTGGTCTGCAAGAGGAACAGGCGAAGCAAAGATCGCACTCAGCAGCGATACAAAGTACACTGAATACGGAAGCAAGTCACTGTACGCTTCAAACAGAAAGTCTTCATGGAACGGCGCATCAAAGCCGCTTGATGAAAACACATTCAAACCGGGAAGTACATACAGTTTTTCTGCTCATGTCAACTACCTTGAACCAAGCGGCAGCAATCTCCCCGATACAAGCAGATTCTATCTGAAATTACAGTATACCGATTCAGATGGCAAAGCACATTATGATACTATTGCTGAATGTACCGGTATAAAGAGAACATGGGTACAGCTTGCAAATACAAATTACACGATACCTAAAGACGCATCGGATATGTATCTGTACATAGAAACAGATGAAGGCGTTACTCATGATTTCTATATCGACGAAGTTATAGGCGCAGCTGCCGGAGTAACGATAATGGGCGAAGGTCAGCCGGATATCCCTCAGGAAAGCATCGTAGGTGATCTTAACGGCGACGGAAAGATAAACGTATTTGACCTCATTATTGCAAAACGTGTCGTAGCAGGCAAATCCACTAATAAACTCGCTGATATAGATAAAAGCGGAAAAGCTGATGGCTCTGACGTAGCAATGCTTGCAGAATGGCTTGTAAAAAAGATAACATATTTTGATGTCGTTGAATCCGGTCCGATCAGTGCTTCTCCTTCCGAGTATATGGATCAGGTATCATCGAAAATAGTAAATGCGCTCCCTGCCGGTGCTGACAGCCAGGTAAACGGCGTCGATTACGGCGAGATCAAAAAGCTCACATATTTCTCTACTACAAGAAACAGAACTACTCCTGTAAACGTTCTGCTTCCTCCGGGATATGACAGCAGCAAAAAATACCCCGTACTTTATATGCTCCACGGATACTGGGAGAATCAGGACAGATTCGTACCGCCGAATTCAAATATGCAGTATATATACGGCAACCTTGTTGCAAAAGGCGAAGCAGAAAAAATGATAATAGTCTTCCCTTACATCTATACAAGCAAGGATCAGGAAGAATGCAGCGCAATGGATCTTCAGAATTCAATCAACTATGACAACTTCATAAACGACTTAAAGACAGACCTTATGCCTTTCATCGAAAAGACTTACTCAGTAAGAACAGACAGAGAAGGCAGGGCAATAACCGGATTTTCAATGGGCGGAAGAGAATCTCTCTACATCGGTATAACCTGCTCAGACCTGTTTGGTTATGTAGGTGCTGCCTGCCCTGCTCCGGGACTTACTCCGGGCGACCCGAGTATGCACCCTGGTCAGCTTCAGGAAAGCGAACTTAAAGTTGACAGCAATAAAGGCGACCTATATATGCTCCTTATAACTGCCGGAGACAATGATACTGTTGTATACAGCAGCCCTGAAAATTATCATAATATCCTGACGCAAAACGGTACGAAAAATATCTATAACGTTATACCGGGCGGCGAGCATTGGGATATTACAGTAAAACCGCATTTCTACAATTTCGTAAGATTTATATTCAAAAACTAAAGCTACATTCAATAATGACACCACAATAAAAATTTCATAGAAACTGAATTCGTGATTTAAGCGAAGTCAGTTTCTTGCTGTATTACCTTCAGACCAAACGCATGAGTAAATAAATGGAAACAATGAACTTTACACAAGTAGAAAGAAGTGATATAATAAAGAAAAGGAACAAAGGA
>CADBQZ010000038.1 GCA_902796865.1 uncultured Ruminococcus sp.
ATGCCCATTCAATAGCTTCATTCTTGAAGTAATCACCGAATGAGAAGTTTCCGAGCATCTCGAAATATGTACCGTGACGAGCAGTCTTTCCTACCCTTTCGATATCGGGAGTTCTGATACACTTCTGACAGGTCGTTACTCTTTTATTCGGCGGTACAGCCTGTCCTAAAAAGAATTTTTTGAGCGGTGCCATTCCTGAATTTATCAGCAAAAGACTATTATCACCCTGAGGTATCAGCGGTGCGCTCGCCATTCTTGTATGCTGTTTACTTTCAAAAAATGAAAGATACATCTCTCTTAATTCGTTTACTCCACGCCATTTCATAAAAATAATCTTCCTTTCAATATTTTGCCGCTTAAAAATAAATAAGACCCTCCGTCCATAAATGGGACGAAAGGCTCGTGGTACCACCCATATTCAAGAGCATAAGCTCTCCTCATATCCGCTTTAACGCAGCAGCTACGTTCACTTTTCAGCGAAAAGCTCAAGGGCAGCACTTATGCGCCGAACAAAAGCTCACACCAAAACGCTTTTTCTCTGTAAGAACGGCTCACATAATTATTCCTATCACAGCTTATACTTACTATTAATATCTATACTATTATATCAGAAAAACAAATATATGTCAACTGTCTTTTAACAAAAGACAACAAAAGTTTTTTGCGTTCTGTTTTCTTACAAAAATAGGATAATTTATTCATTTTTTAGGCTTTATTTATGTAAGAATTGCTAAAATTAGAATTCTTTGAAAACATGAACCCATAAGGGCGCTTTTGGGGTATTACTAGTGATGACGGTCAAAGACCAGATATAAAAAATCCAAACGAACCTTATATTTTCAGGAGGTAGATAACAATGCCAAACCCAAAAGTAATTTACGACCAAACTAACAAAAACAAATTTAGAGATTATAAGCCCAAGGCTTATGAGAACTTTGATGCCTATAAGCATGATATCGACAGGTGGTATCCTAACAACTCCAGGCTATTCTACAATTCGATCATAGAAACAGCTAACCTAAACAAGGATAACAAGGATATAGTCAAGGATTGTCTTGCATATATGCTCACAATGTATGTTCTCCAGAAAGAAACAGGAAAAAGCATCAGAGAATTAACAACAAAGTATGCTTACTCTTTCTCATACTATGAAGCGGAGAAACTACTGTATATTATGCCCAGAAGGGTGAGAACCCGAAAATCAAAGAAATTGACAGCAAAGAATATGACAACAAACTTAATACAGCAGTAAAATCAGTAGGAAACTATCTCGGCATCAATATGGGCATCGACAATGCTATTAAAAAGAGTGGGCAGAAGATCGCAGAATTTAAATCTGCAAATGTCTGGGCAAATCAGGAACTTGAAAAAATGGGTTCGCCTACAGTAGTACAGTTAAAATCCAAAAAAAATAATCTTCTCGAAAACGATGTAAACTTTTTATGTCATATTGAAACCAATTTATATTTTAACCTTAAATCAAATAATTATAAAATGGTTAATGATTATATCAACAATTCAATTGTCCCTTACCGTAATATACTTTCTAATATCAAAGATGGTCGAACCTGCTCTGACATAAGTCTTTTGAACGCCAGAAAGAGTCTTGAAGGCTTTAATGAATTCTTATCAACGGAAGTAGATACTCCCAAATTCATGAAAGAAAAAGGCTATGGTGACAAAGCCAGCATACTTACAGTTTTATACGCAGGAAATCCCAAATATAAAAATTTCATCAAGGACCTTCAGAATTTTGAAAAAGATCATAAGTTTGGTATCGGTCCCGCTATAGAAAAGACACTCAAAGAGCCCGAAGTTATAAAAGAAATAGAGAAAGCAGAAGAAGCTGATAGAGAACGTATCAGACAGCAGGCTATTGAATCAGAGAAAGCTAAAGAAAAAGCGATAAATGAACAGTTTGCAAAGGATAGTGCAAATGCTCGTAAAGAAGACTACCAAAAAATACGTGAATTCTTCATGGATCAACGTGAAGAAGAAAATAATGTCAAGGATTATACCACTAATAAAATGAGCAAGACGATAAATGATAATTTATCTCCGCTCACTAACTCCCTCAAACTCAAAAGACATTGGTGGGGTGGTGTCAAGAACAAGTCTCTTGAAAAGCTTAATGAGCTTACAACAGATATTGTCAACAGAATTGACTATATAAATAAGAATGAGGCTGTAGATAGTCTTTTTAAAATACGTGAGGAAGCAAAACGTCTTGCTGACAGAAAACCCGAAGCTAAAAATGTACTTGAAGCCGTAAATAAAGTGCTGGCAGAACCTGAATTCCAGAAAATCGTAATATCCATGGAAGAAATAGCAGAGAGAAAATTAAATCCTGTCAAAGTCATACACGCTGGTGAATCCCAAGAGATGCTCGGAAGAGAAAAGCCAACAGAAAATAATATAAATGCAGATGCTCCGGCAGGTGAAAGAACTGCCGCAGATGATCTTCATGACATAGTATGGCATGATCAGACATTATTCCACCAGGCTGATATTTCCGTGGCAGATTCAAAGAAAGACTTCCCTGCTGTTAAAGAAGTCTGCGAAAAGGCTATTGCTACAGTAATATCAGGTCTTATGTACGAAAAAGCTTTTACAGGCATGAAGGATAATAAAGATATTCTTACTCCTACACCTATGGAAATGTATGAGACCATACAGAACGCCGCAGAAGATCTCCGCAGACGTGAGGATTTCAAGCACATGATGGCAAGCGTTCACAGCAAGCAAGATTTGAAATTCCTCCAGGAGAAAGCTATAAATGGCAGCGAGCTTCTTCTTGAGCTTGGAAAACATTCAAAGCTTCTTCAGCATGAGGAAAAGAAACTCATGGAAGAAGAAAAGATGATAAATGAAAGAAAAGCAAGGCAGGAAAAAGAGCTGAAAGAAGCTATGGATAAAGCCGAAAAGAACATGAACAGGCATTATAATGCTGATGTAAAAATTTAATAAGACAACAAAAATGCCGGCAGTATAAAATACCGCCGGCGTTTTTGTGTGGAAATATTTAAGAGAGGATTTTCAGTATTGCTTCTATGTTAGTATTATATACCATATTCTTGAAAAATATAACAAGATAATGTGAAAATACTGCGAAAACTATGTGTTTATCCTGAATGAGAAAACCGTTTCTTTATAATATATTCATATGCAGCAATGACAGCAAGTATTGCAATGCCCGCAATAGATACGATCATTCCTTCTTTTTTGAGAGGTGCATGATACTCTATTTCTATATCATGCCTTCCCTTTGGTAAATAGAATCCTATGAACGCTGTATCGGCAATTTCATAATCCCGATGCTTACCGTCAACATTGATCTCAAAGCCATTATCATACGGAACAGTAAGCTCAAAAAAGCTGTCTTCGGTGCATTCTATACTGCCGCATATCATGTCACCCTTTGTGCGTGTCTTGTCCGCCTTAAAGCTTCCGGTAAGCTCGATATCATACGGATAATCTATAAGAAAGCTTTCAATATTGCTTATAGAATAATCACCTTTGGAAAATCCGAGTTTCAGCTTATTAATGCTTTCTGCACCATCTGTTGATATTACATATTCAAAAAGATCGTTATTGTTGCAGTACTTCCAGCTTTGGCTTGTCATAGTATTCTTCACATTGTTTATCTTTATTCTTGCATCATCATCTGTCATGCTGTTATCTATATTAAATGTTATTATCAGAAGCTTGTTTTCGGGTATCGGTCTATCAAGCAAAAGGTCAAATGAAAAATCCACTTCACTGCTTATATTATATGTCTCATTTACGTCACAGCGTATCCTTGCGCTTTCCGGAAGCTTTGGAAGCCTATATTTCTCGTTCGTGAAAACACATTTATTATTGATACTGCTGTCTTCGACCACGATGTATTTTACAATAGCTTCCATTTGCTCTACAGGAGAGAGACTTTCAAAATATTCCCGTGAAATTATATTTTTTGAGCTTCGCCCTATAGGAAGAACATTTTCGTTTTTATAAAGCCCGAAAAGACTTTCACGTCTTATAAGCTCAAATCCAGTCTCAGCCATTTTCTTATTTGTTATAAGATACTTATTACCCATGAAAATATTAAACAGGATATTTGATGAACGGGTCGTCAGAGCAGAATTCCTGTATTCATTTTCATTATGTATCTTTTTGAAATAAAAATCGTTATAAAGCTTATTATGAACAGA
>CADBQZ010000039.1 GCA_902796865.1 uncultured Ruminococcus sp.
CCGATAGTATATAATGAGCTTGAAAGGATAATCCTTGAATTTCTGCCTAAGCGTTATATCAGGGCTGCCGATGAAAGCAGCGAGATATTCAACCGCACTCCGTCGGTCATAATAGTAGACCCTACAAGCGAGAATTTCAATCGTTTGAAAATAGCTTTTACAAATCAGCTTGATGCGGTATTTGTAAAGGATATGGACAGCGCAAACAGATACCTTGAAAAGAATAACTGTGACTATATTATGAACAGGAGATAAAAAATGAGATCATTACAGGCTTTTACATATGAAATAGATGATATCAAAAAGGCTGCTGCTGAGCTTGAAAGTCAGATAGACAAAACAAAGCTCTTAAAAAACAGCTGTGCCATAGTATTCTGCGGATATGAGGTCAATGTAGGCGAGCTTGCGTCTGTATTGGAAAAAGTTTTTGATTTTCCTTTTGTGGGCTGCACAGGAGTAGGCATACTTTCGTCTAATGGATATTCACAAATGAGCATATCTATGCTTGTAATGACAGCCGATGACTGTGATTTTTCGGTCTGTTTAACTGATGAAATGAAAACTAACGAGGATCTTGATAAGATCAGAGAAGCATACAGCAGGGCATCGGAAAGTCTTCCAGAAAAGGAAAAGCTCATACTTATGTATTCTCCCTGGTTTGGCAATATCCTAGGAGATGATCTTGTAAGTGAACTTGACAGATGTTCTGAGGGTGTGCCGGTTTTCGGTGCGATAGCAAGCGACGGCTGGACATTTAAAGAAAACTATGTTTTCTGCGGAGCAAAGGCATCTAAATGCCGGGCTGCGATGGTGCTTATAAGCGGCAATATTCGTCCGACATTTAATATAGCACATTCTGCTTTAAAGACCGAGAATATAAATAAACTTATAACCAAAGCAGAAGGCAATACTATATATACACTTGATGATGAACCTATAACCGATTATCTTGAAAAGAACGGCTTTATAACAGATAAATCTGATGTAATGTTTGATTATCTTGCAACACCTTTCATAACGACTATAACTACAAAAGACGGCGATGAAATTGATATACTAAGGTCGCTTGTGGGAATAAATCATAAAAAGAGATCCTGCCGATATATCGGAAAAGTAGAGCAGGGAAGCAGGATGAATATGGTGCTTATAAGCAAGCAGGATATAGAAAAGTCTGCACGAAAGGCTTTTAAGGATGTTATCAATAAGATAAATATGTCTGATGATTATGAGTACAGTACGATATTGTGCAGTTCATGTATAGGAAGATATTGTCTTATTGTTTCGGACAAAAATATAGAGGGAAGGACATATGTTTATGATTTTCCGGATAATGTTAATCTGAATGGTTTTTATGGATACAGTGAATTCTGTCCTGCAAAGGGGAAAAAAGACGGGAAATTATATAATGCACTCAATAATGAATCACTTGCTATAGTGGCTTTTTAAAGCGGCACTTTATTAGCATCAGAGTGGAAATCGTTCCATGATCTGTATTGCTGTTTTTGAAATGGAGGAAATAATAATGTTATCATCAATATTAGATAAAGAAGTCTGTGCCAACTGCAAAAACTGCTGCGTTTTTTATGAGGAGAGCCGTTGGGAAATGCCAAAGGTATCCGAGCACAAGGGAAAATTTATAAGAAATTTTCTTAAAGATCAGACAGCAGTTTTAAGAACTCCCGAAGGGTTCAGATTAAAAAGCGTAGAACGCAAAGAACGTCTGGATCCGGATTCTGAGGAATACAGATGTATTGCTCTCAATGAGCAGAAGGGATGTACCCTGCCTATTGAATTAAGACCTATGGAATGCCGTATGTGGCCGCTTAGGGTCATGAATGATAACGGCAGGATATATATAGCTTTGGCGCAGTCATGCAGTGCCGTTAATATGAAATTCAAAATGGATGTTATAAAACTTCTGAATGATAATCTCAAAGATGAAATAATCGAGCTTATAAAAGCAGGAAAGCATATTATAAGAAAATTTGAACCTAGTTATAAAAGACTTCTTGAGATCACAGAGGACGTAAAGGGATATGAGTGATAAGATATATATTTTCAAGCAGGGAGATTATAAAAAGACAGGTAATCTTCTCATGAGCAAAAACAGCAAAGCGTGTGAAGACTGTCTGCTTGGTATGTATGTCTGGAAGGACAGATATGGTCTTGCTCTTTACAAGGCTTCAGACTGTTCTTTTGTTTACAGCAGTGTATTCGATACATTTATGGTACCTGTTCCGAATATGACTGAAAGTGCACTTGAAATGATGAAAAGTATAAGCGAAAAGCCAGTGCTTGCAAGAGTTACCGAAAAAAACAAGGAGTATCTTGAAGCAAACTTTGAGGGAATGTTTGAATATTCCGAAGATACAGGGAGCTATGACTATATTTATGATATAGAAAGCCTTGTAACACTCAAAGGAAAAAAGCTTGCAAAAAAAAGAAACCATATAAATGGATTTATTAATACTTATGAGGAATGGCATACCGAGGAGATCTCATTTAAAAATCTTCTTGGCTGCCGTGATTTTTTGAAAAAATGGTATAAGGATAAGATCGAGAAAGAAGACGAGAATGGTATAGACAGTCTTATGGCTGAAAAGAATTCGCTCTTCAATGTTTTAGAAAACTATGACGGCATAATGGCTGACGGCATGGCTTTGTTTGTTGGTGAAGAAATAGCAGCTGTTACGATAGGACAGCGTATAAGTCAGCATACATATGACGTTGTATTTGAGAAAGCTTTTGACAGCATAAAAGGTGCGTATAATATTATAAACCGTGAATTTGCGGCGTTTATAATGAAAAAATATCCGAATGTAAAATATATAAATCGTGAAAATGATCTTGATCTTGAAGGACTGCGCCGCTCAAAGCGTTCATACAGACCTGTGGAAATATTAAAAAAGTATACAGCAAGATATATTGGATAGATAATATATAAGAATAAAGTCATCTCTTAAAAAATACAGAGATGACTTTATTTCTATTTTCCTATTGTTTTCATAATTGAAAGTGCTGTTTTTATGCCGTCTACGGCGGCTGACATTATTCCGCCGGCATAGCCTGCACCTTCGCCGCATGGATAAAGATTATCAGCGGAAAGAGATGTCATATTATCACTTCTTGTAATACGTACAGGTGATGAGGTCCTTGTTTCGGGCGCTGTCATGACGGCGTTTTTATCATTGAACGCTTTGATTTTATGAGAAAAGTTATTTAGTCCTTCAGCAAGCATATCTGTAACGAATGCAGGCAGTATGTCATTGAAAGAGCAGGCTGTAAGTCCACGGTCATATGTAGGTATGATATCGGTATCGAGATCGGGTTTTCCATTCAAAAAGCCTCTTACTGTACAAGCGGGTGCGGTACCTTTTTCAGCAGCTGTGAAAGCACGTTTTTCTATTTCACGGGCAAATTTTACTCCGTCAAGTATTCCGCTTCCGTAATCCTTTTCTGATACGGATACGGCTATTGCAGCATTGGCGTTTTTACCGTCTCTTGCAAAGCAGCTCATGCCGTTTGTGACTACTGTTTCCGGCTCACTTGCAGAAGGTACTACATGACCTCCCGGACACATACAAAAAGTATATACACAGCGTTCCGGTGATTTCCTGTATGAAAGCTGATATTCGCCGACCGGAAGCGCAGGATCGTTTGCGTATTTGCCGTAAAGACTTTCATTTATATCAGATTGCTTATGTTCTATGCGAACTCCGACTGAAAAAGGTTTGGGCTGCATGAAAATATTTTTTTTACATAGCATTTCAAATGTATCCCTTGCAGAATGACCTATGGCAAGTACCAGTGCCGCTGTTTCAAATTCCGTACTGCCTGTACGAATGCTTTTGATATGACCGTTCTCAAGCGTTATATCGCTAAGCTTTGTATCGAAAATCACCTTCCCACCGAGTGATATTATGCGTTCCCGTATGTTTTTTACAATGTCCCGCAAATTATCGGTGCCGATGTGCGGCTTTGCTTTTATAAGTATTTCTTTTGGTGCACCAAATTCAGAAAATTTTTCCAAAACGTATCTGCAAAGCGGATCGTTTATCCTTGTGGTAAGTTTTCCATCAGAGAATGTTCCGGCGCCGCCTTCGCCGAACTGTACATTAGATTCTGTATTGAGGTCTTTTCCAGCCCAGTAATCTTCAACGTCTTTTATTCTTTTGTCTATACTGCTTCCTCTTTCGAGTATTATAGGACGATAACCGTATTCTGCAAGCACCAGTCCACAGAACATTCCAGCCGGACCGAAGCCGGTAATTATTATTTCGCCGTGTCTTGGAGAATTTGAAATTACCGGTGAAAGAATGCTTTCGGAAACTTTTCGGCAGTGTTTGTTTTTGAGTATACGATGTTCGGCGCTTTTATCAAAGCACTCAATGTATACCGAATAAACAAAATGAATATTATTGCGTTTCCTTGCATCGAGCGAAAACTTGTTTATTCCGCTTTTTTTTATTTCAGAGCTTTTAAGCCCGACAGATGCAGCCGCTTTTTTTATAACTTCATCGTGGCTTTCTCTTATCTGAGCATTTATGCTGTCTATTATGATTGCCATTTTATGTTCCTCGTTTTTTTCTTATTATATCACATATAAGAAAAAAATACAAATAAAGTTTATATGACTTTATTTTTTACTCAGTACGGTGTTTTATCGTACATACTTTTTAGCGTTTCAAGAGCTTTTTTCTCTATCCTGGAAACGTAGGATCTCGATATATCAAGTTTTTGAGCGACTTCACGCTGAGTAAGAGCGTTGCAGCCGTACAGTCCGTACCTGTTTTTAATTATCTCAAATTCACGTTTGCTAAGAGCTGTTTCTAAAAAATTGTAAAGCTGAGCAGAATGTATCGAAAGATCGACCTGGTCTATTATGTTTGTCTCGTCTCCGATTATATCAAGAAGTGTCAGGGTGTTTCCGTCTTTATCAGTATCAATAGGATCATCTATGTATACATTTCCCTGTGTCTTTTTGTTGGAACGAAAGTGCATCAGGATCTCGTTTTCAATACACCTGCTGGCATATGTAGCAAATCTGTTTCCCTTATCGCATTTGAATGTTGAAACAGCCTTGATAAGTCCGACAGTGCCGATAGATATAAGTTCATCCTGATCTTTAAGATTTGAATAATATTTTTTTATTATATGTGCAACAAGTCTTAGATTGTGCTCTATAAGTTTTGCTCTGGCATTGCTGTCGCCGTCTTTCATTTTGTGAAAGTATTCTTCCTCCAAAGCTTTGGACAGCGGTTTGGGAAAAACTGTTTTGCTGTCGATATGGAGAAAAGGAAAGAGCATATGTATAAGAGCATTTCCTAGAACATCAATTATCATATCAATCACCTCTCGTTTATTATATGCAGCAGTGCTTGTTCCGGTGAATATATGATCTGAAGTTCGATCAAACTGCTCAATATATGAGAGAGAATATGCTCAAATAATAAAAAAATTATTTATCCGCATCATCACTTTTTTCGTTTGACAGAAATTCCTGCATTTTTTCTATATAAAGCTTTGCCATATCGCTCATTATAATATCTTTTCTCTTTATGTAACCTATCTCCATATCACTGTCGGCGTCATCTTCCGCCTCAAATGGAACTGCTATATAGTCTTCTCCGTTCAGCTCGCCGCTTATTATACCGGAACAAAGAGTATATCCTTCAAGTCCGATCATTAGATTGAGCATTGTAGCTCTGTCGTTTACTTTTATCATTCTTGGATAGTCTTTTGCACAGTGTA
>CADBQZ010000040.1 GCA_902796865.1 uncultured Ruminococcus sp.
AGAGAGGGGCAGGATAATGCTTGTATTTTTTTTGATAATATGATATAATAGTTTTGCTGACATTTTTTAAAATTATATAAGGAGGCAAATCAATGTCTGAAGAAACAAAAAAGATCTCAGAACAGACTGAGAATGAACAGTCTGCAAAAACTGCTGACAAAAATGAAAAGAAAGGATTTCTTACCGAATCAAAAATAGAGCTTATAACGGCTATATTTCTTGGTATCACTGCTTTGCTTATGGCGTGGGCTACATGGATAGGCTCGCTTCACGGAGGCAATCAGGCAACAAATTATGCAAAGAGTAACAATCTTGCTGCGGAAGGAAATTCCGAATACAACAGGGCATCACAGATATACCTTTCGGATATGCTCGCATGGAGTACTATAATGGACTATAAATTCGACCAGGATATAGCTAATGCAAAGGGTGATACTGTATCTTCTGAACTTATCCAGAACAAGCTTGATGCCTATATCGATCAGAACTGCTCATCAGAGTTTGCTGAAGCTGCTGGACAGATGACAGAGGGTATGACTTCTCCTTTTGATGTTGAGGGTTTTTCAGAAAGTTATTTTATAAAAACGAATGAGCTTCTTGCTGAATCTCAGGCAGCACTTGAGGAAGGTAAGCAGGATAACAGCAATGGTGATGCTTTCAATCTTGTTACGGTTATTTATTCGCTGATACTCTTCTTACTTGGTATCGTTGGTGTATTCAAAAGTATACCGAACAGAGCTATCATACTCGGTGTATCAGTAATAGGCTGTGTTATGGCAACAGTTTATATGCTGACACTGCCTATGCCTACAGGATTTGATCTTTCAAGCTTTTTTTGATAAGTAACAGAAAATCGAATACATATTATAAAAAAGGGAGCACTCTTTTAAAGAGCGCTCCCTTTAATATTATAAGTTATATTGTAGCTCAGATATTTGCATACTGACAGACTATATCATATATGTTTTTACCGTTTTTCAGTTGTGAAAGCATATATTTTGCCGGGTTTGTTCTATTAGCGATCCTGTTATAAAGAGTGCTTATGAATTTCTCTTCTCCGAAGCCTCTTTTTAAAAGTCCTTTTTTGCAAATATCAACTATTTCTTTTGCAAGGGCATAAAGCTTGTCTTCGTTTATGGAACTTGGTATCTCGGATGTTGTGAAAAAGTTTCTAAGTTCTTTTGCGTTATAGCCGTGACCGTATAAAACAGTGTCATTTGATATGAGCATTTCAAGCTCGTCTATTTGTTCCATAAGACCGGCATGGAACGCTGCGATAGTCATACTGTCGCATATAGGCTGGCAGCAGCCGCTGCGGAATTCTATGGTACCTCTGAAAGTGAGATCTTCAAGCTTGAATGAACGAAGATAATTTAAATCTTCCGGTTCAGGTGAAAAATCTATTGGTATCTTTCTTCCGTTTTCGATATATTCTCCCGAGATCTTATCAAGTGAAAAATAATCTATGATATTCACAGGCTGGAAGTTTATGTATTTACCGTTTCTTTCAACACAGTAAATGCTTTCAGTAGAAATGTAATTTAGAATGTCATCAATGGTGTTTATCTCAGATTCATACATTCCGACATTATGCGGATTTATACCATGTGTGCTGTTTTCCCAAAGCATATCACGGCAGCATAAAAGCTGCTCGTTTTCGCCTAATAAGACTGAGTTATTAAAAAGCAGAGCCTTTATAGGTTCAAGCTTATTGAATGTATTTATAACTTTGGGAAGCTTATCAAAGCTTACATCTATCTGCACTTGTGAGGCACTTGAAAACATACCGAAATTCGGATGATCATGAAAATACATAGGTATATCCGAATATTTCACAAATGATGAAAGATGATTGTAAAGCATCTTGTATCGTCCTATTTCTATCGGAACGTTTTTGTTTACATCTCTGTTTGGGTTTATACCCATGCCGGTAAGTGTATAATTATATCGTTTGAAATATTCCTCTATAAAAGTATAATATTCTTTGAAGCGTTCATATACGACAGCTATGCTTTTTTCTTTTCCGAATGAAAGCTCAAGATTATTGTATGAACAGTCATACGAAAAAATATCTCCGTTTTCTCTTTTTTCAGCTGAATAAATGTTTCCTTTTTCATCAATACCTATAGCTTTGAATCCAAAATGGTTCAAAAATTCAGATGTAAGCGAGTGAACTATATCAAAATCTACCATTTTGCCGTTAAGGTTTACTATAGGCATTTCTATTTCTATGCCGACAAAGCGTTCTTTTTTATTTTTTACAGGCGCTATATATCGTTCGTACAGCTTGTCTAAAACATCCTGTCTTGTCATAGTATTATCACCTTCAAATAATATATTTCATATGCTGTATCGTATTGTATGAAGCATATTTTCTATATTTATTATAGCTCATTTCAATATGGTTGTCTAATAACTTATTACTATGGTAGGCTATAACTTTTTTCTATAAATGAAGGCAGTTATTTTTAAAAAAAAGATACCATACCTGTCGCCGGCAGATATGGTATCTAGGCTTATTTATCAGTATACTATCGTATCATTTTCTCTTTCTATCTCGAATACTATATTTTCAGTTACTGCAAAGCCGTTGTTTATATCGGCTGCAACAAGCTCACTGTTGAATATACAGTAAGCATAGTCGCCTATTACGACACATCTGTTATTGAAATATGGATCATTTTGACTTGAAACGACATTACCGACTTTTTTGAATCTTCCGTTTTCAAATGTAAAGAACTGATATTCGGATTCTTCTCGGAAATCTTCAGCGTAAATGCTTTTTTCGATCGGCACACCTATCAGATTTTTTTCGGGATAGATAAGGAATGATTTACGGTCATAAAACATAGTGTAGTATGTTGTGTTTTCTGTTATTGCATAGCCATCAGCTCCGTCTGTCATTTCATATTCGTCAAGCCATTCTATTTTGTCGAGTTCTTTAAGATCGTTCGGGTTTGAATTGTCGAACATTGAGACTTTGATACCGGTACGGCTTCCATTTTCATTTCCGGCTTCGCCGAAACCGAGAAGCTGTCCGTCTTTCCATTTCTGCATATATCCGCTGTAGCCTGTTACTTTGAGTTCGTCCATTATCACTGGATTTGTGGGGTCGGAAAGGTCTATTGAAAACAGTGGATCGGTCTGTTCATAAGTGACAACATATGCTGTATTGCCTTGGAAATTAACTGATTTTATCTGTTCGCCTCTGCCAAAATTCGATACAGAACCGACTGTGCTGAGGTTTTCATCGAGAATGTAAAGTATATTGTTGGTGCTGTCTGTATAACCGCTGAGAATATCTATAAGATCGAATGTTGTTGATATTCTGAAATAGCCGTCGAATTCGCTCATTGAAAACTGATCGAGTACTGTGCCTTTTATAGTTGTTCCTGCTGTAGGAATGATATTTTTCCCCTGAAGAGTGAGTTTTGTTATCATAGTCTGATCGTATCCTGAGGTGAGATACAATGAATCATATGAACAATAGATGTTATCAACAAGGCCTGCGATAGAACGCATATCTGTAGGCTGACATGGCGAAGAGGAATCCATATCGAGAACAGATATATTTATATATCCACGATCATTCGATCTGTATTTGTTTTTCTGGATAATGATATCTGAATAGTCAACAAGTTCCTTTTTATCATTTACGCAGTATGAAGGGATATAGCTTTCCGGCTCATCTGCATTTGTGTCATCGGAAAACAGATAGTATGCCGGGTCATTTGTCACAAGATATAGTACGCCGTCGTCCCTTAATCTTACATCGTTAAAATATCCTGACTGTTTATAAGCACCAAGCTTTTCGAGAGTATCCTTGGAATAAACTGTTATAAGCGTATCTTCTGCATAATAATTTCCTGTGTCACCGGTAATGTCTGACATAACGATGACTTTATCATTGTAAAGATAAAGTTCATGGATAGTTCCGGTATCCTCGGCAAATGTCTGTATATCTTCAAAATGTCCGTTATTCGCTTTTACTGCTTTTACACCGTTGTCTTTATAGGGCATTGATATATATATCGTGTTTCCGTCTGTTTTTACGATATCAGCTTCCTTGACACCGTTTTCCTGATCGAGCGCTTCTGAATAGTTCTTTTCGCCGTTATTACCGTTTACATTTTGTATTGTGTTTCCATCTGCGGCAATATCAGCAAAAGCATCATTTTCAGCTCCATTGTCTTCTGCACCGTCAGCCATTACAGCCGATTCTTCTGACTTTAATTCGCCGCTTTCTTCGGCATCTTCTATGATAGAGTATTCGCCTGTTACTGGATCGTTGTTTTTTAATGTATCCAGATCAAGATCATCATATATGTCCTTATAGCTTTTGGCGTATCTTACCCCTTTAATATCTCCGGAAAGTATCATATCATTTACATTGTGCTTGTTATTGATATTATTGTACACCGAAAAACCTATAACTCCCGCAAGTACTGCCGCTGCTGTTGCTATTGAGGCTGTCATTTTTATTATGCGGCTTCTGTTTTTTCTGCTGTTTCCATTTATGCTCTTTTCATCAAGCATCTTTTTAATGTTTTCGGGTGATATACTTTCCGGTATTTCCTGTTCAGTCATAAGCTTTTTAATTTCCTGTTCAGATGTTTTTCTCATAGCAGTCTCCTTTCTCATTCAGACAGACTTATTCTCAGCTTTTCTTTTACCCTGGCTAATCTTGAGCGTACAGTAGAGCTGTTCATTCCGTATATCAGAGATATTTCCTCCGAACTGTAACCTCCAAGAACTGACAGTGACAGTATTGCTTTTGAATCATTGTCGAGTTTATCAATGGCTTCTTTCAGATCGGAATTTTCAAAATCGAAATCCTCTGATAAAGTATCATTTTCTTCAATGCTTTCGGCTGCATTTGAATAATCTTTCTGTCGTTTTTTTATTTTGGCAAAAAGTATTTTCATTATCCAGCTTTTGAATTTTTCATCATCTTTCAGCTTTTTTATAGAGTTAAAAGCATCAAGCACAGTATCACTGACGGCATCACAGGCATCATGCTCGTTTCTGAGGTTATATAGAGCTGTATAGTAAAGTTCCTTGTATACAGTTTTATAAAGCTCTGTAAAAGCTTCTGTGCTGCCGCTTTTGGCAAGCTGTACATTAGTTTTTATGTCATTCATACCGTTCTCCTTTTTATGTCTAAAGCTGATGCATCTTTGAACGCTTTCATATAATAAGTGTTTTTTTAGCCTTGTTTTGTCCCACTATAAGGGAATAATTGTATACTTGTACAAAAACAGACACGATCATTTGTAGATCATGTCTGTTCTTTACTATTCTTCATAATATTTTGCATATCTGAAAAATAATTGTTTTGTAAATGGATCGTACATTATGTCGTGATTTCCTTTTGACATTATCTCATATTCCGATTTATAAAAAACAGGGATAAAATAGAAAGTTTTTAGTATCTCGGTTTCGACCTCACCTAAAGAATCAGCATTCATGCCGTCTTCCGACATACTTTCGAGTGCATCATCAATATCGCTGTTTATATATCCGAAATCATTGAGTTTGGAGGAAAATCTTTTTTCAAATGCCAAAGGACTGTTTCTGTCGCCGGAAAGCGG
Organism: uncultured Ruminococcus sp.; assembly: GCA_902796865.1. Taxonomy (GTDB): domain Bacteria; phylum Bacillota; class Clostridia; order Oscillospirales; family Ruminococcaceae; genus Porcipelethomonas. The sequence continues at coordinate 5,592 of CADBQZ010000040.1, forward strand.
ATAAAGCGCAAGAGTATAATCACCGCTTTTTATTCTTTCTGAAAATTCTTCTGCCGGCACTTCATCTATGCCGATATAGAATCCGAAGAGTGTCTGCCAGTTCTGGGTGACCAGATGAAGATACTCGCTGTCCATGAGGTCTTCACGGACAAGAAGCTTTATATTGCTCAGTGACTGAAGTTCAAGTTCTTCCATTCCCTGATGATAATACTCTGCTGCAAGCTCCGGGTCATATTTTACAGCCTCACCGTTTTCGTCCTTATATATATCTTTGTCCTTGACTATATCTCTGTAGCGCTTTCCGTCGAATGTAACACCGGGCGGTACTATGCCGTATGATGCAGCAAGATCCTCTGACAGCACACCGTCGAAAGAATCTTTATCTATACCGTAAGCAAGTGCTTTTCTTATATTCACATTTCCGTATTCCGGATTGGAAGGGTTGGTTATTATTCCTACAGTATAGTTTTCAAATTTCTTGACACTGTATTCTTCACGTTCTTTATTGTCACACAAGAATGAAAGTATAACATCGGATTCGCCGTCGTCGAAGCTTTTGCGTGCGTCCTCATAGCTGTCTTTCATGTATATGTTGAGCGCCGTTGGATAGATCTTGTCATAATCGGTGTTTGCAAGATTTCTCTGCATATATATCAGATTGTCATGACCATATGGATCGTAGAACCATTGTCTTATGAAAAAAGCCCCATTAGACATTACCGATTTATCGTCAAGACCATAGCGTCCTTTTGTATCATAAAAGAATTTTTCATTGCATGGCATTGCAGGAGTCTGTGCAAGGGAATTTAAAAACTCAGGATCCGGTTTTTCAAGTTCGATCACAAGCTCGGTATCACTCAAAGCACTTACGCCAATGGCTTCGTAGTCTTCATCGCCGTTTATTATCGCATCGGCATTTTTTATATTTGAGTAAGCTTCTTTGTGAGGAGAGTGAGTGTTCGGGTCGAATATACGTCTGAATGCAAATTCAAAATCTTTTGCGGTAACATTTGTGCATTCTTTTTTTTCGACTTCATCATTATGGTTTTCATCGAAGAACCAGAAACAGTTTTTACGGATAGTAAAATTATAGGTGAGGCCGTCGTCAGATACGGAATATTTTTCGGCTGCACCGTTTTTGAGTTTTCCGTCTTCGGTCATTGTGAAAAGACCTGTATAGACGTTTCCTATCACAGAAAATGAGCAGGGGTCATTTGCAAGCTGCGGGTCGAGACTTTCCGGATGACCGATCATCGCATAGTCAAATGAACAGTCTGCACCGTCAGAATGTGTTTTTTCGCAGCCGGTCAATAAAACTGCGGAGGTCATTACCGCCGCTGTCAGTAAACATATTATTTTCTTCAATCTTTATCCTCTTTTCGGAACACAGGAGAGATATAAAGTACTCCTGTTGATTTTTTATTAAGACAGCATCATATTACTTTTGCGCTGTATATTTATATTATATCATTTCAAGGCATTTCAATCAACGTTTTTTTAGATAAGCGCATATAAAAAATCAGGAACAGTCATTCGACTTTTTTTGACATTTTGCCTTTACTATTAACGTTTCATGAGAGACTTGAAAAGCAAAAAGCAGCACCGAATAGTGCTGCTTCATATTCATTTATTGCAGGCGTTATTTATATAAGCTCCTTTGATCGTTTTATCAAACATATCCTGTTCGGGCTTTTCTGTTATGTAACCTTCTTCGTAAAGGAAGAATGCTGTATCATAAAGCGTTTTTGATAAAAGACCATTTTTGAACCAATCGCCTTCTGACTGTTCTTTGGCTGTGAGCCATTGAGATGATCTTATTCTTGTCATAGCATCATCAGCGGAGATATGGAGCACTTTTGAAAGCGCATCGCAAGCCTTATCTGGCTCATTATTATAAAGCTCCACCGCTTTATCTATACACTTCACATATTTTTCTACTATATCAGGATATTTCTTTGCAAACTCTGTGCGTACAAGTTCAAGATCAAGCGTTGCATAACCCATGTCTGCTATTTCTTTTGCACTTGTAAGCTTTTTTCCGCCCAGTTTTAAAAGTTCGGAAAGCTGCGGTTCCCATATAAACGCTCCATCTATCTCGCCGTGTTCAAAAGCTTTTGACATATCGCTTATCATCATATTCTTTATGTTTACTTCATTTTTATCTATGTCGTTTACTTCAAGATATTTCAGAAGACTGTAATGCGCTGTAGATGAATACAAAACAGCGATATTTTTTCCTTTGAGGTCTTCGGGCTTATTTATACTGTTGTTTACAACAAGCGTTTCTACATCTCCCAGGATACTTTGTATACATATTACCTGGCAGTTCATACCTTTTACGATATTTTTAGCAGTCGGTACAGTGCCCATCATGCCAAAGTCGATCTGGCTGCTGTCCATAGCCTTGCTGATCTCAAGTCCGTCCTTGAATTCAACCATTTCAACATTACATTCCATTTCCTTTTCAAACCAGTTTTCAGCCTCTGCTATGGCTTCTGGTTCTGCAAGATCCTGTGTGCCTATATATACAGTCATATCCTGTTTCCCACATGAA
>CADBQZ010000041.1 GCA_902796865.1 uncultured Ruminococcus sp.
CTGCAACATTTCTCAGAGGATTGAAATATATCCAGATACCGACTACACTGCTTGCACAGATAGATTCTTCTGTAGGCGGAAAAACAGCTATTGACCTTCCGTGGGGCAAGAACCTTGTCGGTGCGTTCAAACAGCCGGAATGTGTCATATGCGACCCGGATACGCTTTCTACTCTTAAAGAAGCTATCCTGTCTGACGGAATGGCTGAAGCAATAAAATACGGCATGATAAGAGATAAGGAGCTTTTTGAGCTTATCGCATCTCATGATATCGGAAATGTCACAGAAGTTATAGATGATATCATATATAAGTGTGTTTCGATAAAGCGTGATGTCGTAGAGAATGATGAATTTGATACGGGAGAAAGAATGATACTTAATTTTGGTCATACGCTCGGTCATGCAGTCGAGAGCCATTATAATTATGAAACATATACTCATGGAAGCGCTGTGGCAATAGGTATGTATATGATAAGCAGCAGGAGCTGTTCTCATGAAATAACCGAAGCTTTGGAACAATGCCTTAAAGCATATAAACTTCCGATAAGCTGTGATGCAGATATAAGAAAGCTTGTGCCGCTTTGCAGCAATGATAAAAAACGTACAAGCTCGGATATACATTTTATAGTTTGTGAAGAGATAGGAAAAGCACAGATAAAAACTCTCACATTTGAAGAATTTGAAAAATATGTAATTGGATAAAAGGAAAAATAATGGATATAAAAATAACGCCGTCTAAGCTCAAAGGAGAGGTGGATATACCCTCGTCAAAAAGCATGACCCACCGCATTCTTATATGTGCAGCACTTGCAAAGGGCAGGTCACTTATTACAAATGTTTCTTTTTCAAAGGATATATATGCAACTGTTTCAGCACTCAAAGCTATGGGCGCAAAGATAAAGACGTTTGAAAACAGCATAGAAGTATATGGTATAGAGGATATTTCCGAAAAGTCAGATATAGACTGCTGTGAGAGCGGCTCGACACTGCGATTTATTATACCAATAGCCTGTGCGCTCGGAACAGATGCAAGATTTTTCGGAGAGGGAAGACTTCCCGAAAGACCGATAACTCCATATATAAGAGAATTCAAAAAGAAAAATATAGATATAAACTACAGTGGTACAATGCCTTTTGAAATGAAGGGTAAGCTTTCTCCGGGAGTATTTGAGCTTGAAGGAGATATTTCTTCACAGTTTATAACAGGGCTTATGTTTGCACTGCCATTGCTTGAAGACGATTCTGAGATAGTATTGATGTCAAGGCTTGAATCAAAACCTTATGCCGACATGACAATAAAATGTCTTGAAAGCTTTGGAGTAAATATTACAGAAACGGACAAGGGTTACTTTATCAAAGGCAGACAAAGCTATACTGCAAGGGATATGTCCGTTGAGGGCGATTATTCTCAGGCAGCGTTTTTCTATACTGCAAATAAGCTTGGAAGTGATATTAAAATAAATAACCTTAATGAGAAAAGCTTTCAGGGAGATAAGAAAATTGTTGAAATAACGGAAAATCTGTGTTATAATAATAGTGGATCGCTTTCAGGTTTTGAAGTTGATGCGTCGGACATACCGGATCTTGTTCCGATACTTGCAGTATTGGGAACATACTGCGGCGGAAGATCAGTAATTTATGGTGCAAAAAGACTCAGAATAAAGGAAAGCGACAGACTTAAAGCTATATCAGATGCGCTTAATTCATTAGGCGGAGATGTAAGAGTTACAGAAGACGGATTGGAAATATATCATAAAAAGCTTTCCGGCGGTATAGTTGACAGCGCCGGAGATCACAGGATAGCGATGTCTGCGGCAATTGCAGCTACTATATGTGAACATGAAGTTATTATTAAAGGAGCCGAATCGGTCGAAAAATCGTATCCGGGCTTTTATGAAGATTACAGGAAATTAGGAGGAACTGCGGATGTCATCACTTTGGAACAATAATATTTCGATCTCGATATTCGGAGAATCACATGGACCGGCTATAGGTGTAGTAATTGACAATCTTCCGCCGGGAGAATATATAGATCTTGAAGAGCTTAAAAGATTTATGGCGAGACGTGCGCCTAAAAAAGACGGTTCTACCACGCCGAGAGGCGAGAAGGATATGCCGCAGATAATGTCTGGAGTTCATGGAGATAAGACTACCGGAACGCCGCTTTGTGCATTTATACAGAACACCGATACCCGCTCACAGGACTACTCGAATCTTTCAACTCTTGTAAGACCGGGTCATGCGGATTATACCGGTGCTGTAAGATACAGAGGATTTAATGATGTAAGAGGCGGAGGACATTTTTCGGGAAGGCTTACCGCACCATTAGTCTTTGCCGGAGCAGTTTGCGCTCAGATACTTGAAAGACGAGGAATTTATACAGGCGCTCATATAGCCGAGATACACAATATCAAGGATGATGAATTTGACAGAGTCAAAGTCAACAAGGACGATATTTTAAAAGTAAGATATAAAAAATTCCCTGTTATAAATGATGAACAGGGCGAAAAGATGTTTGCTGATATACAGAATGCAAGAATGGGCGGAGAATCGCTCGGAGGCATTATCGAATGTGCCTGTGTTAATGTCCCAGCCGGTATCGGTTCACCGATATTCAATGGCCTTGAAAATTCGCTTGCACAGCTTATTTTTGGCATCCCGGCTGTAAAAGGTCTTGAATTCGGTGCGGGATTTTTAACAGCAAAAATGGTCGGAAGTCAGAATAATGATGACTTTTATGTTGATGAACATGGTCATGTTAAAACAAAGACTAATAATCACGGCGGAATACTTGGCGGTATTTCCTCGGGAATGCCGATAACTTTAAGAGTTGCGATAAAGCCTACTCCTTCTATCGGTAAGCCTCAGGAGACTATTGATGCAAAAAATATGAAAAACGATATTCTTACAATAAACGGCCGTCATGATCCATGTATAGTTCCAAGAGCAGTACCGTGTGTTGAAGCGGCAGTAAATATTGGTGTGCTTTCACATATGCTTGATTATCCGCATTTTTATTAAGGTGATATAATGGAAGAATATGGTAAAATGTCTGAATTTGCCACTACTGATCTTCGTGATCTTCAGACGGTAAAAATACTTATTTGTTATCTTCTTTGCAAGCTTAAAAAGCCGGTCACTGCTGATCAGCTCTATGATATCTCGGTGAGTACTGAAATAATAAACTATTTTTATTATCAGGAAGCGGTGAGCTTTCTTATAGAGAATAATTCTATAAAGTCTGAAAAGAATGAAAAAGGTGAAGACGTCTATACCATAACGCAAAAGGGGATAGACGGCACTAAAATGCTTGAGAATTATGCTCCTAAGTCTTACAGAGACAAGATCGTTACTGCGGCTTTGAGATATTTTGCAAGGTTAAAATATGAAAATGATGTAAAAATAGAATATATCGAATCGGAAAATGGTTATTATGTACACTGTCAATGCCCAGACAAATCATATGATCTTATGGATCTGAAGCTCTATGCACCGGATAGGGAACAGGCCGAACTTATAGGAAAAAACATAATGAAGAATCCTGTAGGTTTTTACAGTAAGATACTTAAAATGACTTTAGAGAATAAAGAAGAAGAGTTTGACCCTGACAGTATATAAATTTAGCACCGCACAAATCCCGGATATGGTTTTTGTGCGGTGTGTTGTTTTATATGTTCTTTTTGAGATGTTATATATCTATTATTTTTTTCTTTTTGCAAGTACTCTTGCTATCGCAGCAGCGTCACAGACGTCTATTTTATTATCAAGATTGAAATCAGCCCTGAAATCAAGTTCACTGCGTTTCCCTGAAGCCAGCATATGGGCTATATATGCTGCATCGCTGACTGTTCTCTGATCGTCTCCGTTTGCATCACCGAATGTGTATGCACATTTTGGAAAATCATCATAATGTTCGATATATGAAAAAATGTCTATGTCATGAAGAAGAACAGTTTTTGTTGTCTCAACGCCGTTTAGAGTACCTGTCACACGATATCTTTCATTAAGCGTTTCATCAATCTCGCTCATGCGTTGGTCTGAGATAAGGAAAAATTTATCAGATGAGCCATCATTCGTTACATCGACAAGATACCAGTGACCGCCTATCCTTACAGCATTCCATGCGTGAGAGCAGCTGGTGATAACGATCGAATCTATTCCCATGCTGTTGCAAAGGTATTCATAGGCTTTTGAATATCCAGCACATACTGTATAACCAAGCATAAAGACTGATGCTATTGACTGATCCCAGTCGTTTATTTTATAGCTTACATTTTCAAGAAGCTCGTCCTGTAAATACTTTGCCCTTTCAAAATCATTGCTGTATTTTGATGCACCGTTCAGATATACCTGAGCTGCCGCTTTTATATCTGATTTTGCTTTCTGACGGGTGCTTCCGTTTCTGAATGACGGTAGTATTTTATAGCTAAAGTATGCTGAACCGAATATTTTTGAATACTTTGTTTCAAGGCTTATCCAGAAAAACTCCGGATGATCTAGATAGAATATAAGCGATATTTCTCCGACACGTTCTTCTGTCAATTCTGAAGAATACTTAGCATTCGGAGTATATTCATATGTACGGTCATTTTCGTCAACGGAAGTACAAGCTTCAAGAAGTGCATCATAAAATTCTGCTTCTTCGGCGCTTAGTCTGTTATATATATAATCACAATTATAAGCTGCTTTAGCATAAAAAGAGGAAAAAGCAGACATGATAATAACTGTACAGCATATCAGAGAGCTTATAATTTTCTTTATATTCATATTATCAAAAGTCACCTTGCTTTCTTCATTTTTCTTTCTATATCGTCGAGAGCATCGCTATAAAAATGGCGAAAATTTTCTTCGATATTTTCCACGGTGTCATTATCCTCGATGCTGTATCCTAAATCTGAACAGACTGTACGATAAAGCTTCATAAGTTCCAGCCGTTCATCAAATGCCTTTGCGGGAATTCCGTTTATAAGTTTTTTTGGCTCGTAAAAATATATCCTGCCGTTTCGGGATTTCTCATTCTTTTTTCTGTTGAGAAGCCACCAGAGATCCATTTCAGCAAGATCAAATTTGAATCCGAGAATATATACATTTCCGAGAATAAAAGAGTCTATCCAGCTTTTTATCTCAAATTCTCCCGGAGTCTGCTGACGGTATTTTCTTCCGGATAAAAATTCCCTGTACTTATAAAGCATAGTTCCGTAGTAATAATGACCTACGATCATGCTTGAAGGTTTTCTTGACTCACCGTGGATATGCCATACTCTGTTGACAAAGCCGTTGTATTCGACTTTGTTATATGTATGCAGCAGATACATTGATTCAGCTTTTGAAACAGCATTTGTATGACACTGCATTTTTTTAAGTTCGCTGTCTGTAATACTGCTTTCGTCTGATGCGGCGGTCTCTATCTCATAGCTGTAATTTGTAGTTATTATCTCGTCAAAACCCATTTCAAAGATACGGCGAAGTATCTTTTTGTATCTTTCATCGACCTTGCCGTACATTTGCTTGCTAAGTTCTTTCATTTTGTTATTAACGCTGTCATTTGTACGGAGAACGACTTCGAGAGGAAACGGCATTTTAAGTTCAGCATTTGGAGGTATATTTTTATTTTGTGTCATATCGTTTAAAATTTCCTTTAAAAGCTTTGCATCTGTAAAAGCTTTATTAAGTCCATTTCCGATAAGAAGTACCTGTGGATATTTATGATCGTTTTTCATTTTATGCCTCTTTGACGGTCGATTTATGGTATTTATATATACATTATAGCATAGATCTGTTTTATTTTCAACTTTTAATGTAAATGAAGTATGAAATATGATTTTTTATGAATATATGAGCTTTAAAAGAAAATAATACTATTACTGAAAAAAATAAATACAAACAGGAGGAATAGTATGGAATTATCCGGAAGTGAAACAAAACTTTCTTTGATGAGGGCTTTTGCAGGTGAATGTCAGTCGAATGCCCGATATACAATGGCTGCACAGAAAGCGGCTTCAAAAAATCTTTATGTTATTCAGGAAGTATTTAAATTTACTGCACAGGAAGAGCTTGCACACGCAAGAGTGTTTTACGAGCTTTTGAGTGAACTGTCCGGACAGAAATTGACTGTGAACGGTGATTATCCTGTCATGGTAAATGATGATCCGGCAGTTCTTCTGCGTGATGCTCAAAAGCATGAGTACGATGAATATTCGTCTGTTTATGAGGAATTTGCAAAGACTGCCTGCGAAGAAGGCTTTACAGATATTGGTGCAAAGTTTCGTGCGATAGCAGCTATTGAGAAAACTCATTCTGAGCGATTTGAAAAGTTTGCCTGTCTTCTTGAACAGAACAAGCTTTTTGTATCTGATGTTGAAGAAGAATGGATATGCTTGAACTGCGGACACAGACTAAAAAGCACTGAGGCTCCGTCAAAGTGTCCTGTATGCAGCCACCCAAAGGGATATTTTATAAGGGTAACATTAGCACCTTATACAAATGGATAAACGAAATAAAGGACGAGCTTTTGCCCGTCCTTTTATCGGTTATTTGAAATTTGTTACCTTGCCGGCGCAACGGTTACAGTTTATATAACATCATTATCATGAGATCGAACACGTTGAGCTTATTATCAGAATTCATATCTCCTGCCTTTGGATTGACAAGTACTGCTCCCTTCTTCTTTACAAGATAATGTCTCATAAGAACAATGTCTGATAAACTGAATTTTCCATTACCATCTACATCGCCTCTTACCAGCTCCTCCTGAGGTATTTCTGGTGAATATGTACTCCAGTCAGGAAGCTCATCTAATGTTATGCAGTAATCGCTGTTGTATATCTTGTCGAGTTCTTCTTTTGAATTGAGATCTCTAAGGTAATTGTCATACCATGGACAGAAATAAAGCCATGCAGCTTTTGAGCTTTCGAGCTTGTCAACAGCAGGTATCGTGTCATTCTCACTCATGCAGACCATTTTCTGTCCTTCGGTCTGACCTACGAGCGAATAGAAAGTTGCAGAAATAGCGCTTGTATTCGGTGTATAATCAACGGCATTATATTTATCACAGCCTATGAGATCGACATATTCATCTCCCGGATACCAGTTCTTTGATGTCGAATATGTTGAACTCGTCCACTCCCATATAAGATTGTGTATTCCATATTCATTTGTGAGCTTGTCGTACAGATAGTGATAAAGCTCTTTGCAGGCTTCGGGACCTTCAGCGCCCCACCAGAACCATGCTCCTTCTGCCTCATGAAGAGGTCGGAATATCACAGGAACATTTGCATCCTGAATTTTTTTGAACTGTTCAGCAAGTACTGCTATATCAGCATCTATCTTTTCGTGTTCCCATGTACCTTCTTCGAGCGCTTTTGTTATGCTGAAAGTGGTGAACGGGGTATTGCCACTGGATTCAACATAGAAAGCACAGTCGGTACTGTCTTTGCCGTCGGTAGGAACATTCCAGTGATAAGTTACTGTTGGTATACCGCCTTTGTCCTTGTACCACGCAATAACTCGTTCGGGAGCATCGTCGTAATAAGGCGCTGTTGTATTATAGAACAGGAAGTCGATTCCTCTTATAGCAGGCTGCTTTCCGGTATTTTCTTTTATATATTCAAATTCTTTTTCGTTGTCAACAAAATAATCAATAGGGAGCCCCTGTGCTCTCTGAGAGTCTTTATTGTAATTATGCGAACCGCAGTATTCCTGCTGTCCTGCAAGGATATGCTTTCCGTAAACGCTTGTGAGATATGCGTACAGATTCTGTGCCTCTTTTGTAGCTTTCGGGTCACAAAGATTATTTGTCGGTGAAAGCTTTGTTATATAGTCCGGAGCAGGGGAGAGTGTCAGATAGTCAAGGAAAGTGTATCCCCAGTAACTTTTAAGCTGGATCTCATTCTCACCCTTTTCAAGATGAACATAACCTGCGTCCATAAGCTCCCAGCCTTTTCCGGAATTGAACGGGAAACATATCTCGCCCTGGCTTTCACCGTTTACAAGAAGATATTGTATCTTATGCGGAGTTCCGAAGCACTGTATATAGCTTATGCCCAAACTGTAAAAGCCTTCTTCAGGCACTGTCACCTTAACAGTAACGCTCGAATCCTTTCGGTCGATATAGACATAGCTGTCGCCGGACCAGCCGGTCATATCGCAGGGATTTCCTTCTGCATCTTTGTCAACGGTTTCCCATGTGATCGGTTTTGATTCTTCGCAGTCTGCAAGGACACCGCTCTCAAATTCAAATTTGAGAGTCTTATCGTCAGCAGAGACACCTGAAAACGGTACTGCCTGAACACATACGGCAGCACACAGCAAAGCGGAGAAAGCTTTAAAAAAGCGTCCTGATCTGTTCATTCTTAAACCTCCGATCATTTATATCCATTAGGATTATTCTTCTGCCAGTTCCATGTATCACGGCACATATCTTCAAGCGTTTTTTCGGTCTTCCAGCCGAGTATTTCCAAAGCTTTGTCTGCATTTGCATAGCTTTCGGGAAGATCACCCGCACGGCGTTCGCCGTATACATGATTGATTTTCATTTCATTTACACGCTCGAATGTATCAACTATCTCTGCAACGCTGTAAGGTGTTCCGGTGCCGAGGTTGAATACTTCCGTACCCTTATTCTTTTGTGCGTATTCGATAGCTTTTACATGACCTTTTGCAAGATCGACAACGTGGATATAGTCACGTCTGCAGGTACCGTCCGGCGTATCATAGTCTTTTCCGAATATAGTGAGCTTTTCACGTCTTCCGACTGCTACCTGTGCAACGAACGGCATGAGATTGTTTGGTATACCCTGAGGATCTTCGCCTATCATTCCTGATGGATGAGCGCCGATAGGATTAAAGTATCTCAGAAGTACGACTGAAAGCTCTTTCTGAGCTTTTGCTGCATCTTCAAGTATCTGTTCCATCATAACTTTTGTCCAGCCGTACGGATTAGTGCAGGTCCCTCTTTTCATCTGCTCTGTATATGGAACAGGGTTTTCTTCGCCATATACAGTAGCACTTGATGAGAATATAATATTTCTTACTTTGTATTTTTCCATACATTCAAGAAGTGAAAGTGTCGTATCAATATTATTTCTGTAGTAAAGCACCGGCTTTTCGACCGATTCTCCGACAGCCTTCAGTCCGGCAAAATGTATTACCGAATCTATATCATTTTCTTCAAAAACATTTTCAAGAGCCTTGATATCCTTTATATCAAGCTCATAAGCTTTTATTTGTTTGCCGGTTATCTTTTCGACACGCTTTAATGCTTCGGGACAGCTGTTTGAATAGTTATCGGCAGTAACAACTTCATAACCTGCATTTAAAAGCTCAACTGCTGTGTGAGAGCCTATATATCCTGCACCGCCTGCTAATAATATTTTACTCATGATTACCTCCAGTTTTATAAGGCAATACAGCACGTCTGACACACGGTCTTTGTACGATATTGCCATAAGAATGCGGCATAAACTCAATACCGCTTTTATGAAACTTTTTATGAAACTA
>CADBQZ010000042.1 GCA_902796865.1 uncultured Ruminococcus sp.
AAAAAATATTTTTAAGGAGAAAATCATGATGAAAAAGGTTTTTAGTTTAGCAGTTGCAGCCATAATGGCTATGTCCGTAATGCTTCTCACAGCCTGCGGAGTTGACAAGGATAAGATGAAGGGCGATTGGATCATTGATACTATCGGCGGCAAGCCAGCAGCTGAATGGGCGGCAGAGCAGGGCATTGATGAAGGAGCTATCCAGACACAGTTCTCAGTAAGCGATGACAAGACATCAGTTACATTAGCAAGCGGCAGCAAGACTGATTATGACAACACATGGAGATCAAACGGCGTAGAGCTTAAAGAAGGCGATACATTAAAGTATTCACTTCTTCTTGATGACAAGGATAAGGTTTCAACAAAGCTTGACTTCGGTACAGGCGGAGAAGATGTTGTTCTCAAGAAGGGTACATTAGATGACGTTGCAGCAGGCGGAGACGTTGCTGAGGGCGAAGAAGTTGAAGGCGACGAAGCTGCAGAAGAAGAAGCAGCTGAATAATCTTTAATATAAGCCTTAGAAATACTAACACACAATTAAAGCCACACAAAGTATTCAAAAAAGCTTTGCGTGGCTTTTTTTCAAAGGAGAATGATAATGAAAAAGAAGATACTTGCTCTTATCATAGCCGCACAGATGCTTGCAGGGCTTACAGCCTGCGGCGATGATACTGAAAGCACTGCACAGACAAACGCTTCCGGCAGCGTTTCAGAAGAAGCCGATGATGATAACAACACTGAGTCCGGCGATGGTTCATGGAACATTTTTGTTTACTTATGCGGTTCTGATCTTGAATCAAATTATGGCATGGCTTCCGGAGATATACAGGAAATGATAGATTCTTCCTGCGGCGAAAATGTTAAATTCATAGTCGAAACAGGCGGCTCGTCCACATGGCAGCAGGAAAGCGTTCCTACCGATAAGCTCGGAAGATTTGAGATCAGCGGCGGAGAAATAACGCCTGTTGAAAATGTTGAGCTTTCAAGCATGGGTGATTCTGATACACTTACAGATTTTCTTAATTGGGGTGCTGAAAATTACCCATCTGACAAAAAGGGTCTTATACTTTGGAACCACGGCGGCGGAAGCGGTGCCGGCGTATGCTTTGATGAACTTGTAACAGACGACAAGCTTACTGTATCGGAATTAGATGAATCTCTTTCCGCCGCTTCGGAAAATACCGGCGAATTTGAATTTATCGGTTTCGATGCCTGCCTTATGGGAAGTCTTGAAGCTGCAAATATGCTCTCAAAATATTCAAATTATATGATAGGTTCTGAGGAAACTGAACCGGGCTATGGCTGGAACTATCAGACGATGGGTGAATATCTTACCAATAATCCGGAATGCAGCGGCGCAGAGGTCGGTCAGACGATCTGCGACGGTTTCTATGATATGTGCAAAAGCATAGGAAAAGAAAACCAAGCTACCCTTGCTGTCGTTGACCTTTCCAAGGTAGGCGAGATCTCTGAAAAGTTCAACGAATATTTCAAGCAGGTTTATGAAAATGCACCTGACGTAAACAGCCTTGTCGAACTAGTCAGAGTCGCAGATTACGCTGACAATTTCGGTGGCAACAATAAAAACGAAGGATATACCAATATGGCTGACCTTGCAGGCATAATTGACTGTTCATCTGATCTTGCAAACGGCGGCGAAGAATTGAAACAGCTTATAGATTCCGCTGTTCCATATAAAATATGCGGAAGCGATCACACTAACGCCTGCGGTATTTCAATTTATTTCCCTTATGCTTTCACAGGCAACGAAAATGTGAATGCATTCAATGATGTTTGCACGATCCCATACTATATGGCATTTGTAAACAAAATGATCTACGCTACGGTAAATGCCGGTGACATAAGCGGATTCGATGACTCAGCGTTTCTTTCGGAGGCTGAAGAGCAGGAAGATATAGACTATTCAGATGACACATCGTCCGGCAGCAGCGACCTTATTAAGTTTGAAAAAAAGCCAGCACTTGACGAAAATGGTACATACAGCTGTAAGCTTACCGCAGATTCTCTTGAACTTACCGTTGATGCATTAGGTCTTCTTGCAATGATGTCAGAAGATAACAATAATGTCGTGATCCTCGGTTACTCGAATGACGCTGTAAAGTGTAATTGGGAAACAGGTGAATTCACCGACAACTTTGACGGAACGTGGTTCTCACTTCCGGACGGTCAGCTTCTCTCGGTTTATCCGGTAGAAAAAACAACCGATTACGCTATATATACCGCCCCGGTAAAACTTAATGGTGAGGAAACAAATCTCAGAATAAAATACAATCTGAGCGATTCATCGGCTGAGATAATCGGTGTATGGGACGGCATCAGCGAAAACGGTGCATCTGCAAGAGATACAAAACAGCTCAAAAACGGCGACAAGATCACACCGGTATATTACTATATGGCAGTAGGCTCTGAAGACGAACTTACTATGGATGGTACTGAATGTGTTTACAGCGGTGATAATACAATTTATTACAGCATACTCCCGGATGGAAACTATCTTTACGGATTCAGTTTTGATGACTTCTGCGGCGATTCTCTTGTAACAGACATGACAGCTTATACAGTAAATGGTGATAATATAGGATTTATTGATATTTCAGACTCTTGATACAAATACAAGGACGGAAAGAAACTCTCTTTCCGTCCTTATTATTCACTAAAGTTACCATATTTTTAAAACAGCAAGAATTATCAGCATTGCTCCTGACACCCACGAAAGCCCTGCTTTTTTGCCGCAAAGCTTCTTTCCCATAACGCCGCCTAAAAACAAGGCAGCAAGTCCCAAGATAAAGCTCAACAGAAACACTCTGAGCGGTTCAGCGCCCGAAAAGCCTGCTCCTATGCCTCCTGAAAGAGAATCTACCGACAGTGCTGCTGCAAGTGCGAACGACTCTTTTACAGACAAAAACTTAGACTTATCAGTATCAGCTTTTGTCTCGTCGATATAAACGCTTATCACAAGCCCTATGCCAAACACCTTCAGAGACAGTTTGCCGCTTCCGCTGTGTCGTCTTAACAATGCTCTTAAACCGTTTCTGAAAAGCTGTACAGTCCCTATCAGGCAAAGCATTATGCAGCCGATAATACGGCAGACTGCCCCTGGAATAAATTCGCTTATTGTTCCCGATGCCATTATAGATAACGTGAGCAGCGCTGAACTTATGCCGCTTATTATCACCGCAGAGACCGGTGGTATCCTTATCCTACTCTCACTGTATGAAAGTGCCGCTGTAAAGGTGTCTATAACTGTAGCAAGCACTAGTAAAAGATCACCTGTCAAGAAATATCAATCCTTTAATATTTGATTTTGATCTCAATTTATCGTATAGCTGTTGCCTATACATTCAGAATATGTTATAATATATGCAGACTTCAAACCGGAGGTGAAAATGTGGAGGATATAAAAAAATATCTTGAGAATGCCGACAGAGAAATATTTACATTTGATGTGATAGACTCTACAAACAGCTATGCAAAAAATATAGCTTTAAACGGAGCTGCTCACGGTACGATAGTTACAGCAGACTCTCAGACAAGCGGACGCGGAAGGCTCGGGCGCAATTTCTTTTCGCCGCACGGCACAAGCATATATATGACAGTGATACTTCGCATGAACATGACACTCGAAAAAGCTGGAATGATAACTCCGCTTGCAGCAGTTGCAGCATCAAGAGCTGTCGATAAACTAAGCGGTACAGATACTCGTATAAAATGGGTAAACGACCTGTATCTTAACAAAAAAAAATTCTGCGGGATACTTGCCGAAAGTATCATTGCAGAAAATGGAATGCCGAAATTTTCAGTTTTAGGGATAGGTCTTAATGTCCGTTCCGTAAAAAACATTTTTCCAAAAGAGCTTCTTGAAACAGCAACTTCTATAGAGGACGAAACAGGAAAAATAATTTCAAGAGAAAAACTCACAGCAGAAATAATAAACGAACTTGACAGGCTTCTGCCGGAGCTGGAAAACTGTTCATTCATGGAGGAATATAGAAAACGCTCATGTGTTATCGGCTGTTATGCACAGATAACAAAGCACGGCGGAAAAATGGCAAAAATATGCGGTATAAGCGACAGCGGCGCACTCATAGTCGAATACGATGATAAGACTACTGAAAAAATAGATACCGGTGAAGCAGTTATAAGCAAAGAAAGCCTTAGAGCCGCATGGAAATAAGCTTTAAGGCACATTCTATATAAAAGAAAAACAGCCTCTGCACCAAATACAGAAACTGTTTCATATGTTTTTATTATTCAGCTGCTGGAGCTGATACTGGACAGGCATCTGCACAAGCGCCGCAGTCGATGCACTTATCAGCGTCGATAACGTACTTGCCGTCGCCTTCTGAGATAGCCTCTACAGGACATCCTGCTGCACAAGCGCCACAGCTTATGCAATCATCAGAAATTTTATATGCCATATTGTAACACACCTCCATATAAATAATTTTTATAACCAGCAATAACTGCTTACTTCTATTTTATCACATTATTTTAAAAATGCAAGGGCTTTTGGTGTATTTTTTTATTTTTTCATCATTTACACAATTAGCCTAGGCTTACCAATAAAAAGGAGATCACAATGATTATAGACTTTCATACACACGCATTTTCGGAAATAATAGTCAAGAAAGCTATGGGAATTCTTGCAGAAACTTCCGGTCTTGAACCTTTTACCGACGGTACCGTAAAAGGTCTTTGCGAGCGCATGGATAAAAGCGGGGTCGATATATCCTTAGTGCTTCCGATAGCGACCAAACCGGCTCAGCACAAGATAATAAACGACTGGGCAGCATCTATACACTCCGAAAGAATATACCCCTTCGGAACTGTTCATCCATACGGCGATGATGCTCTGAATACTGTTGAAAGGATAAAGTCTCTCGGTCTTTATGGCGTAAAACTTCACCCGGATTATCAGGGATTTTTTGCAAACGATAAAAAAGCATATCCCGTATATGATCTTTGCAGCCAGCTTGATATACCGATAACATTTCATGCAGGCTTTGATCCTCTATGCCCTGATATGATACATGGTTCTCCGGAAATGTTTGAACAGATACACAAAGACTTTCCGAAGCTTACTATGATACTCGCACATATGGGAGGTATGTACCGCTGGGATATGGTCGAAAAGCATATAGCCGGAATTGATGGTAATGTCTATCTTGATACAGCAGTTGTAGCAAATGAGATAGGGATAAATCCGCTTAACAGAATAATAAATAAACATGGTGCTGACAGGATATTAATGGCAAGCGACTGTCCGTGGGACGACCCTTTAAACGAAATACACATGATAGAAAGCCTTGACATACCCGAAAATGATAAGGAAAAGATATTATATAAAAACGCCTGCCGCCTTCTGAATATCCGATAAAAGGAGTATAAAAAATTGGAATACATATACATAGGAAATGTAAAGATCAAAAAGACTGCCGCATTAGCGCCGATGGCATCGGTAGCCGACAGAGCCTATCGGATATTATGCCGCAGCTTTGGTGCCTGCTATACAGTAAGCGAGCTTATATCTTCAAAGGGACTTTGCTATAATGATAAAAAGACTGCCGAGCTTTGCACTGTTACCGAAAAAGAACGCCCTATGGCTTTGCAGATATTCGGCGACGATCCCGAATTTATGAAACGTGGAGCAGAGATCTGCATGAAATATTCTCCGGATATACTGGATATAAATATGGGCTGTCCTGTGCCAAAAGTCGTAAACAATAATTCCGGAAGCGCACTCATGAAAGATATAGACCGTGCCTGTGAAATAGTAAAAGCGGTCAAAAGCGTTTCGGGCGTGCCTGTAACAGTAAAATTTCGCAAAGGCTGGAGCCGTGACAGTGTGAACGCTGTGGAATTTGCCGCTGCTATGGAACAGGCTGGAGCCGATGCAGTTGCCGTGCATGGCAGAACTAAAGACCAGATGTATTCCGGAACAGCTGACAGGGATATAATAAAGCAAGTGAAACAGGCAGTATCTGTACCGGTGATAGGGAACGGAGATATCGACAGCCTTGAAAGCTGCCTTGATATGTATGATACGACCGGCTGTGACCTTGCAATGATAGGAAGAGCAAGCTATGGAAATCCTTTCATATTTGATGAGATAGACAGCTATTTCAGCGGGAAGCCATACACGCCTCCCACTATTGAAAAGCGTATGGAAGTAATGCTTAAACATATCGGACTTATACTCGAAAATTCATTGAAGAAGGAATCGCTTGCAATGAAAGAAGCGAGAAAACACGCCGCATGGTATCTCAAAGGAGTGTACGGCGCTGCTTCATTCAGAAACCGCTGCTGTACGCTTGAAAGTCTTGACGATGCAAAAAAACTTGCAGAAGAAGTATTAAAAGCGGCAGAAAATGCCGGGCAGAAATAATTTTAAAAACCGTTTGCATTAAAGCAAACGGTTTTTGTTTTCTGATATTCTTTTATCAGCCGACAACTATCTTCGCAATATCTACAGTTTCCTTTGCATCCTTTGCGTAATAATCAGCTTTTATCTGTTTTGCATATTCCGGTGTAAGCACTGCACCGCCTACAACGACCTTGCACGGAACATTATTCTCATGAAGAAGCTGTATCGTCTTTTCCATAGAGCCGAGCGTTGTAGTCATAAGTGCCGAAAGACCTACAAGCTTGACCTTATGTTCTATAGCCGCCTCGACCACCTTTTCACAAGGAACGTCCTTGCCAAGATCTATAACGTCATAGCCATAATTTTCCAAAAGCACCTTAACGATATTTTTACCTATATCGTGAACGTCACCTTTTACTGTGGCAAGTACTATTTTTCCCTTGCTGACAGGTTTTGAATCGCCCGAAAGCATCTTTTCTCTTATAACGCCGAATGCCGCCTGCGCCGCACCCGCTGTAAGTATAAGCTGCGGCAGGAATATAGTTCCTTTTTCAAACTGTTCCCCTGCACGGTCAAGCGCCGGTATAAGCGTGCCGTTGACTATCTCCATTGCATCGGTCTTTTCAAGCATCTTTGCTGTTGCTTTGGCGCTTTCTTCCTTAAGACCGTTTTCTATTGCATACCCAAGCTCCATATCCTTTGCATCAGCCGCAGCTGCCTGTTGTTTAGGAGCGTTGTCTGCGCCGCTGTATGCCGAAATGAACTCTACCGAATTCTTATCTATATTTTTAAGAAGCTTGTATGCTCTTACAGCGCCGGACATCGCATCTACATTAGGATTTATTATCGGAAGATCAAGACCGTAAGCGAGCGCCATAGTGAGAAACGTCTGGTTTATCATCGGACGGTTGGGAAGTCCGAACGATATATTTGATACTCCAAGAACTGTTTTAAGTCCTAGTTCTTCCTTTACACGGTGAAGCGCTTTCAGTGTTTCCATAACAGCTTCCTGCTCTGCTGATGCCGTGAGCGTAAGACAGTCGATAAACACATTTTCCTTCGGGATACCGTATTCAACAGCACGGGAAAGTATCTTTTTCGCTATCTCAAAGCGCTTTTCAGCCTGTGCTGGTATTCCGTCCTTATCAAGAGTAAGTCCTACAACACACGCACCGTATTTCTTGACGAGCGGCAGTACCGTTTCAAGCGACTTTTCCTCACCATTTACAGAATTGACTATAGGCTTTCCGTTATAGACTCTAAGCGCTGCATCAAGTACTTCCGGTATGGTCGAATCTATCTGGAGCGGCGTATCGGTGATACTCTGTATTTCCTTTACAGTACGTATCATCATTTCTTTTTCATCTATCTCAGGAAGCCCGACATTTACGTCTAATATATCTGCTCCTGCCTTTATCTGCTCGACTGCCTTTCCGAGTATATATCCCATATCATTGTTTCTTAAAGCCTCTTTAAATAGCTTTTTTCCGGTAGGATTTATCCTCTCGCCTATTATCCTCGGTCTGTCTATGACAACAGTATTTGACGGCGAGCATACCGCTGCACACTTTTCTGCCCTGCATCTTTCAGGCACTATATCCTCCAATGCCTTTTTAAGCTCGCTTATAAACTCAGGGTCTGTTCCGCAGCAGCCTCCCATAAATTTAACGCCATGCTTTGCAGCATGAGTCATCTGATCGGCAAAATCAAAAGCATCAACGTTATATTCATTAGTAACAGGGTCAGGAAGTCCGGCATTTGGCTTTAATATTACCGGAAGGTCTGTCCACTTCATAAGCTCGTCACAAAGAGGAACAAGCTGTTTTGGTCCTAATGAACAGTTTATGCCTACAGCATCTACTCCAAGCCCCTCCAGCGTAAGCGCCATTGAGGATATGCTGCAGCCTGTGAATGTTCTTTTGTTTTCCTCAAATGTCATTGTACAAAGAATAGGCTTATCTGAGTTTTCTTTTGCAGCAAGAACTGCCACTTTCAGCTCATACAGATCGGTCATCGTTTCAAAAACTATTATATCTGCATCTTTTCCGGCTATGACCTGTTCTTTGAATATATCATATGCTTCCTCGAAAGACAGTGTTCCCGAAGGCTCCAAAAGCTGACCGATAGGTCCTATGTCAAGAGCTGCAAGCGCTTTGCCGCCGCAGGCTTTCTTTGCGATAGATACTGCCGCACCTATGACCTTATCGACACTTTCTCCTTTTAGTTTATATCTGTTTGCGCCGAACGTATTTGTATAAACAATATCTGAACCTGCTTCAATATAGCTTTTATGGATATTTTCAATAAGCT
>CADBQZ010000043.1 GCA_902796865.1 uncultured Ruminococcus sp.
CTTTCGGGATATAAGCCTAAGATGATACTGATATCGCTCGGTATCGGATTTGGTATAGGTCTTGTTGTGGCTGTGATAGTTGTACTTGTATTAAGAGGACAGCTAAAATCTGTGGCACTCCAGAGAAGCGCTGCAAACTATGAAGTTCCAGGTTCTATGAATGTAACAAGATCTCACGATATGTTCTTGTATAAGCACGTTTCAAAGACGAAAAAAGCAAGCTCGGATTCGAGCTCATCAAGCTCCGGACATTCAGGAGCAAGTGGAAAATTCTGATAAATATGGGCGGCATATGTCCGCCCACATTTTACAGCGGAGATGTTTTTTATGTCTATGTCAAAAAAAGAAAAAGCAATGGATTATTTCAAGGAAGGCTTTAACTGTTCACAGTCGGTCTTTTTAGCGTTTGCCGAAGAGTATGGTCTGGACAAGCAGACGGCTTTAAAACTTTCATCGTCTTTTGGCGGCGGAATGGGAAGAATGAGGGAAGTATGCGGCTCGGTGAGCGGTATGCTCATGGCGGCAGGTCTTATATACGGTTATGATTCACCGAATGATAACGATGCTAAAAGGGAACACTATAAGCGTGTACAGCAGCTCGCAGGTGGATTCCGTGAGAAAAATGGTTCTATTATATGCCGCGAGCTTCTTGGACAGACAGGCAAAGACAACAGCTTTGTACCGTCTGAACGTACAGATGAGTATTATAAAAAGCGTCCTTGTGCGGAACTTGTCGGAGAGGCCGCTGAGATACTTGAAAAATATATCATTGAATATGAAAATGGTATAAAAAATACTTAATTGGCAAAATGCTATAAAAAGATTGTGAAATTATTATCAATTTATACAATTGAAGTCTTGACAAAAAGCTTAAAAAGTGATAAAATAAAGTTGTTAAGAAATTAACAAGCCTTTTTAAGTCACTAATCAAACGTATACAGTAAATGTCAATTGTTTGGCATTAATTCAAAGCAAAGGGCAAAAGCCCTAAAACGGGAGGAAAAGTTATGGCTAACAACAAGGAAGATGCAAAGAAGGCAGCTCCTCAGGCAGATGTTAAGGAGATGATAGACGGTCTTGTTGCAAAGGCAAAGGTCGCATTGGACGAGTATATGAAGCTCGACCAAAAACAGATAGACGAGATCACAAAA
Organism: uncultured Ruminococcus sp.; assembly: GCA_902796865.1. Taxonomy (GTDB): domain Bacteria; phylum Bacillota; class Clostridia; order Oscillospirales; family Ruminococcaceae; genus Porcipelethomonas. The sequence goes on from CADBQZ010000043.1 coordinate 1,152, forward strand.
GCAATGGCTTTGGCAGGTCTTTCAGCACAGATGGAGCTTGCGAAAATGGCTGTTGAAGAAACAGGCAGAGGTGTTTTTGAGGATAAAGTCACAAAGAATATCTTCTCAACAGAATACATCTGGCACTCAATAAAATATGAGAAGACAGTCGGCGTTATCGAAGACAATTCAGATGAAAGCTACGTTGAGATAGGCGAGCCTGTTGGTATCGTTGCCGGTGTAACACCTGTTACAAACCCGACTTCTACAACAATGTTCAAATCTATCATATGCGCTAAGACAAGAAATCCTATTATTTTCGGTTTCCATCCGAATGCACAGAAATGCTCGGTAAGAGCAGCTGAGATAGTAAGAGATGCTGCTGTGAAGGCAGGCGCCCCGAAAGATTGCGTTCAGTGGATAGATACTCCTTCTATAGAGGCTACGGGCGCTTTGATGAATCATCCTGATGTTGCTACTATACTTGCAACAGGCGGCCCTGGAATGGTAAAGGCAGCTTATTCGGCAGGTAAGCCGGCGCTCGGCGTAGGTCCCGGAAATACACCTTGCTATATTGAAAAGTCAGCTAATGTAAAGCAGGCTGTAAACGACCTTATCCTTTCAAAGGCTTTTGATAATGGTATGATATGTGCATCTGAACAGGCTGCTATCATAGACGAGGATATTTATGATGAAGTTATCGACTTCATGAAGGTACACGGCTGCTACTTTGCAAAGCCTGATGAGATACAGAAGATACAGGACGTTGTTATAAATGTGGAGAAAATGGCTGTTCAGCCGTGGGTAGTAGGACAGTATCCGTGGCAGATCGCTGAAAAGGCAGGCATTACTATCCCGAAGGAAACAAAGGTGCTCTGCGTTGAGATAGGCGGAACAAATGCAAATGAATATCCGCTTGCACTTGAAAAGCTTTCACCGGTACTTGCAATCGTCAAGTCAGACAACAAGCCTCATGCTTTTGAGCTTTGCAAAGAGATGCTAAAGCACGGCGCAGGACACACTGCTGTTATTCACTCACAGAACGATGAAATAATAGAAGAATACGGCGAATCAATGAACGCAAGCCGTATCGTAGTAAATTCACCGGCTTCATTCGGTGCGATCGGTGATGTATATAACTCAATGGCACCTTCACTCACACTCGGCTGCGGTTCATACGGCAAGAACTCCGTATCAGAGAATGTTACAGCCAAGAACCTTATCAACAGAAAGAAAGTTGCCAAGAGGAGATTGAATATGCAGTGGTTTAAGATTCCAGAAAAGATCTACTTTGAGCCTGGCTCGGTACAGTATCTTGCAAAGATGCCCGACATAAAGAGAGTTATGATAGTTGCAGACCCGGGAATGGTACAGTTCCACTTTGTAGAAAAGGTCCTCTATCAGCTCGATAAGAATGCAGATAAGCCTATCGTTGAAGTATTCAGCGACGTTGAGCCGGATCCTGATCTTACAACTCTCAGAAAGGGCGTTGAGGTCATGAATCGTTTCCAGCCGGATACTATAATCGCTCTCGGCGGCGGTTCGGCAATAGATGCTGCAAAGGGAATGTGGCTGTTCTACGAGAATCCTGATGCTGACTTTGTAGGCATGGCTCAGAAGTTCATGGATATCCGTAAGAGAATATACAAGTTCCCCAAGATGGGTAAGAAGGCAAAGCTTGTTGCTATCCCTACAACTTCTGGTACAGGTTCGGAGGTAACATCATTTGCCGTTATATCAGACAAGTCAAAGAATATGAAGTATCCGCTTGCTGACTATGAGCTTACACCTGATATCGCTATCATTGATCCACAGTTTGTAATGACACTTCCAAAGAGCTCAGTAGCGTTCACAGGTCTTGACGTTCTTACACACGCTATCGAGGCTTATGTTTCAACACTTGCAAACGATTACACAGATGCTATGGCACTCCACGCTATAAAGCTCGTGTTCAAATATCTCCCGTCTTCATACAGTGACGGTGATGCACTTTCAAGAGAAAAGATGCACAACGCTTCTTGTATTGCAGGTATGGCATTTACAAATGCGTTCTTAGGTATCAACCACTCGCTCGCACACAAGCTCGGCGGTGAGTTCCACATACCTCACGGTCTTGCAAATGCTTATCTCCTTCCGAACGTTATTGAGTATAACGGTGAGACTACACCTACAAAGTTTGCTGCATGGCCTAAGTACGATCACTATGTCGCTCCTGAGAGATATGCAGAGATAGCAAAGATGATGCACTTCGTTCCGGAAAATGCAACACCGCAGGAAGGTGTAAAAGCTCTTGCAGATGCTGTAAGAAAGCTTATGGGACAGGTAGGCATACCGCTTACTATCAAGGAAGCAGGCGAGAAGGACAGCAGGTCTTACATTGACCCGAAGAGATATGAGAATGCTCTTGAAGAGCTTGCATATAAGGCTTTCGATGACCAGTGTACTACTGCTAACCCAAGACTTCCTAAGATCGACGAATTGAAAAAACTCCTACTTATCGCATACTACGGCAAGCAGGATTAAGTTTGATATTGGTAAAAGACTCCCGTGCTTAAAAAGTACGGGAGTTTTGCTTTATTAAGCATTTGACTTAAAATGATTTTTGTTATATAATAGGATTATCGAAAAGTATCCCGTAATAGGAGGAATCATGGAAGACATTCTCGAAATAAAGGAGTCGGAGTATATTACAGGTGACAGCAGCACCAGAATGATAGACCCGTTTGACCCGTTTGAAAATCCGACTGAAAACCATTGCTATAACGAAGATTATTCAAAAATAGTCCCTCAGATAACACAGCAGAGCTGTGTGATTCCGATAAGACCTGCAAAAGCTGAAAAGAAAGCTATACGCAGAGACTATAATATCGCAGGTGTGGGGCTTGTAGCAAACTTTTTGTTCGCACAGCTTATAGCATATGCTCTTACTGTAATTGCTATGTTTTTGATAATGCGTGAAAATGATATGAGCTTTTCAGATCTTTCGAGCGCAGCAGGAAACTTTATAAGAGGGCATATATATAATTCGTCGATAAGTCCGGCGATAACGCTTCTTACTTTTCTTACGGTAAATCTTGCGACCTTCTTTTTAGGGATAAGATTTCTTGGGATAAAGACAGGACGCTTTTTCAGTCCAAAAGGACTTACGATACTTAATGTATTGAAATATATTCTTATAGGAGCTTTTTTGCAGTACGGCTCCGGAATGATCGTAAATGTTGTAAGGGAATTGTTCAGTGAAGCGGATATATCGGGACAGTCAGCGTATCTTATAAATTATTCTTCGCTCAGAAGCTTTGCAGTATCAGCGTTTTATACCTGTATAGCAGCGCCGCTCACAGAGGAGCTTTTCTATCGTGGGTTTGTTATGAAGGCTTTTTCAGTAACGAGCCAGCGTTTCGGTATAATAGCAAGTGCATTGTTTTTTGCGCTTGGACACGGAAATGTAGCACAGTTTATACTTACGTTCATAATGGGTATTTTTTTAGGGTATATCGATATTAAGCATGATTCGGTATTGCCTTCGATATTCGTACATTTTTCAGCAAATCTTACGGGAACAGCCGCATCGGCAATGTCATTTTTTGAAGTGAGCGTTCAAAGCACATTATATATTGCATTCACAGTATGCCTTTTAATGGCTTCTGCTGTCGGACTTGTGCTTTTGATAATAATGCTTAAAAAGGAAACTTTCCCAAAAGCTTCGATAGCACAGCAGTACAGGTCGGGGCTTATGTCACTTACATCAATAGGCACACTTGCAGCTTTTCTGATACTTTCTGTAAATATTATCTGGAATACGATGACATAATGCTGCTTTTGCGTTAGTAAAAGACAAGCTATCCAAATGGAGAAAAAATATGAAAAAAACAGCACTTATAACCGGCGCATCGAGGGGGATAGGCTCTGCGATAGCTTTAAGGCTTGCCGAGGACGGTTTTTTTACCGTTATAAATTATAACAACAGCCGTGAATCGGCAGAGATAATCGCATCTATAACAGGCGGTATAGCAGTAAAGGCGGATATTTCTGATGATGCACAGGTAAAAGATATGATGGATACTATATCCTTGAGAGCGGGCGGAGTAGATGTTCTTGTAAATAATGCGGGCATATCTGTTTCTGGACTTTTCTGTGATATCCCTTTACAGCGTGAAAAAAGGCTCTGGGATGTAAACGTTGGCGGAACATTCAATTGTACGAGGGCAGTACTGCCCAGAATGATAAATAAAAAATCGGGCAGGATAATAAACATATCTTCAATGTGGGGAGAAGTCGGTGCTTCGTGCGAGGTTCATTATTCTGCTGCGAAAGCTGCTCTTATAGGATTTACAAAGGCGCTTGCGAAAGAAGTAGGACCTTCGGGTATAAATGTAAACTGTATAACTCCAGGGGTGATACAGACGGATATGAACAAGCATCACTCAAAGGAAGTATTAGACGAGCTTGCAGAAGATACGCCGCTCGAAAGGCTTGGAACGCCGGAGGATATTGCTAAAGCGGTGTCGTTTCTGGCATCTTCTGACAGCGATTTCATAACCGGGCAGATACTTGGTGTGAACGGCGGATTTGTTATATGATTTGCAATATATAGCAATAGATACCGCTTTATATTTGACTATTTAAACTCTCGGCAGAGGCTTGTTATAAGGCTTCTGACGGGGGTTTTATATATGGAAATATCACTAATTTTCATGAATTAATTTGTTCACTTTTTATAGTCAACGTAGAACTCTTAGTCATAAAGTGACGAAAATCAAAAATACTATTGAACTTTGTAATTTCATATGGTATATTATGTAACGGAAATGATATTTTTGGAATATAGTTAAAAATATCAGCCTGAAAATGAAGGGATCAAATGTAGGAAAATTTTGTGCGGAAATGCCGTAAAAGGACGGCTTTTACCGCAGGTCATATTTTAATGCGGTGTCATTTCCGCAGAAAGAAGAGTGAGGGGTCAAATGAAAGAAAAGGCACTAAAGGTCAAAGAGAATGTTCATAAGCTCCACGAAAAATACTGTGGGCTTAAAGCAGTGAAAGCGGTAAAAAAATTCAACCGCAAGCGTGATCACAATACAGGATACTATAAGGTGACAAATATCCTTCTTACAGTCCTGTTCCCTGTATTTATCGTATGTATGGCAGAGATAAATCAGGACAAATATCCATCGAAATTCATATTGTTCTGTGCACACCGTCCGACAGTAATGCTTTTCAATATTTTTATAGCATCTCTGATATTTTACGGACTTCTGCTTTTGTTCAAAAAAGCGTGGATAGCCGTGCTGATACAAGCCGTGGGGTATATGTCGCTCAGCATTACCGAGCTTTTCAAGTTCGGCACCAACGGAAACCACCTTATAATGACAGATATGAAGCTTGTAAAGAGCTTTAAAAGTCTTACTTCGTTTGCGTATATAAAAATAACGCCGATACTTATAACATATGTCGTTATAGTTTTAGTATATGTCGGTGCAGTATTCTGGTTCAATCCAAAGCTTAAAATAAAGCTCGCAAAGCGTATCGCACCGGGATTTGCCTGCCTTGCCGGCTGTGTATGTATCATAACAGTACCGGCTGTATCAGATCCGGTATATTCACTTTTTGATGTGGATCAGACAGTATCTACAAACGCATTCAAGCTCAATGAAAAGTTCGACAACAACAGTTTCCTTGCGTTTTTCTGTCAGACAGCTTCTGAAAATCTTGCAAATCCGCTTAAAGCTCCTGAAAATTTCAATGATGAGACTATCAATTCTCTTATGGATGTCAAGGTAGAAAAAGAGGATAAGGGATTTTCTGAAAAGAAGCCTAATGTTATAGTTGTTATGTCTGAGTCATTTGCTGATTTCAGAAGATTCAAGGATCAGCTTCCGGAAGTTGATTTCGGCGATACTTACAAAGGCTTTGATGAGGTCGGAGCAGAAGGCTACAAGGGTATGGCTATAGTTCCTACTTATGCAAGCTGGACTGTAAGAACGGAATTTGAACTTAATTTCGGTCTTCCGGTACGTTCGCTCAATGACCCGAATATGCCGCAGAGGATAATACTCAGCAGAGAACAGCCGACAATAGCTTCATACTATAAAGACTGGGGATATGCAACAGCATACGTTCACCCATTCATGGGCTCGTTCTACAGCCGTTCAAGAGTTTATGCAAACTTTGGATTTGATAAACTCGTATTCGATGAAGATTTCACAGTACCGCTTGATTACTATGGTACATATGTTGAAGATAAGACAGTGTTCAATCAGATAGAACAGCTTATAAAGACTACTGACAAGCCGCTTTTCCTGCATACAACAACTATGCAGAACCATCAGCCTTACGATCAGGGCGAAGACCCTGATGATGAGATAGGTAACTATCTCCAGTGGATAGGTCATTCATGCGATGATTTCAAAGTATTTATAGAAGACTTAAAGAAGATAGATGAGCCTACAGTAGTATTCCTTATCGGCGACCACTATCCGTCACTCAAGGGCGAAAACAGCGTTTACGATCAGCTTGGCATGAACGGTGACAACTGCAGCGTTCTTTATGAACAGCCGTTCGTTATCTGGGACAACTGTGGTCTTGACTACAGCAATATGCCTAAGGAAGAATTTTCAACTTTCTATATGCCATATGTTATAATGGATCTTATCGGTGCTCCCCGTGACAGATTCATACAGGCTATGATGAACAATATGGATAAGACACCTATCTATTCGACGAACTATGATCCGAATGTCGGACGTGATGAACTCCTTGATGTTATCACATATGACAGGATACTAGGCGATGTCGTTTCGGATAATGCTATACCGGCAGAGCTTCGCAAGACAGCAAAGCAGGTCGAAGAGGAACAATAATATAAGTATATACACCGCACATTTTTGTGCGGTGTTTTGATAGGAGGAAAATCATGAAAGAATTATTAACAGGCACAAAAGCATCAGCACAGACAAAAGTCGATGAGAGCAATACTGCAAAGACAGTAGGAAGCGGTTCACTGGAGGTGTTTGCTACCCCTATGATGACAGCGCTTATGGAAAAGGCAGCCTGCACAGCGCTTGCGCCTTACCTTGAAGAAAATGAAACGACAGTCGGCACAATGCTAGATATAACTCACGACAGTGCAACTCCATTGGGCATGAATGTGACTGCTTTTGCGGAAGTTACTGCTGTAAACGGCAGAGAGATCTGCTTTGATGTTTATGCAGAGGACGATAAGGGAAGGATAGGCGGCGGAAAGCATAAGAGATTTCTGGTCTTTGCCGACAGATTTATGGAAAAGACAAATTCAAAATCGGGTCTTTGAAAAGCCAGATAGATAACATTATAGATGTTTTTAAAAAACAAAAAAATATAAAATGCTGATACTTTTTGCCGTGCTTAGTACCGCTTGACAAATTATGCAATATGATATATACTTATTATATATGTAAAAATACTCGATTCTTTAGGAGAAAGTGATGAAAAAAATTATA
>CADBQZ010000044.1 GCA_902796865.1 uncultured Ruminococcus sp.
GGTACTCTACCTGTGCGTGTTCTTCTTCATGTATAAGTCCTTCGTCACAGGCTTTCTTTACTACTGCATTGGCAACGCTGTGCGGAAAATGTTCTTCAAGACAGGCTGCTGTTTTCAGGACATAATCTCTTTTAAAGCCATTGAAAGGTACGACATCTGTTACCTGCGGACAAGCCTTTGTAAGAGTACCTGTTTTATCGAAAACGATAGTGTCTGCCTGTGCAAATGCTTCCAGGTATTTGCCGCCTTTTACTACACAGCCATGTGCCGCAGCTTCACGCATTGCTGATATTACAGAAATAGGCGTTGAAAGTTTAAGCGCACATGAAAAATCGACCATGAGTACTGACAATGCCTTGGTTATGTTTCCTGTGAGCAGATATGTAAGCCCGAAACCAAGAAAACTGTATGGCACTATGCTGTCGGCTATTTGTTCTGCGCTGCTTTGTATCCCGGCTTTAAGCTGTTCCGATTCGTCTATGAGTGAGACTATCTTTTGCAGTCTGGAGTCTTCAGATAAGCTTCTGACTGTTATTTTAAGCCTTCCTGCCTCTACAACAGAACCGGCAAAAACGCTGTCGCCTTCTTTTTTATGCACAGGTTCCGATTCACCGGTCATAGTAGACTGATTCACCATAGCTTCATCACCACATACCGTTCCGTCAAATGGAATGACACTTCCGGTGCGGATAATGATTTTATCTCCGACCGACACCTTATCGAATGGTACTTGCTTTTCTGCGCCTTCTGTTGTCTCTATCCAGACACTGTCAATATTTAGAGAAAGCTGTTCTTCAAGCGCAAGACGAGTACGCTCTTTTGTATAGCTTTCCAAAAGCTCTGACAGATTTAAAAGAAACATTATAGAAGAGGCAGTTTTTTGCTGCCCTCTTATAACGGAGATGCCGATAGATGCAGCGTCCAGCATTTCCACCTTCATTTCGCATTTCAAAAGACAATCCAAACCTTTTAAAACGAACTTTGCCGCATTGTAAAAAATGAAAACAGAGCGTATGGGCATTGGAACGAACTTCATGATAAATCGTTTTGCTATCATGAATGCAAGTTTGCTTTTGAAATTTTCATCTGCTATTTCGGAGGGAGTAAGTTCTCTTTCAGGCAGTGTTTTTCTATCGAGAGCCGATATGAAGTTCAATACTTTTTCACGCTGACCTTGCTTATACATTACAAGTATGCTGCCGCTTTTGCGATTGACTTCCGCCTTTTCAACAAAATCAAGAGCGTTTATCTCATCTTCCAGACCTTTAGCCTGTTTTACACTGATAATATATTCTCCGATTCGGACACGAAGTCTTGAATACTTGTCGTAAACTATTGTGTACTTCATGGCGTTAGCTTTCGCTTACTTCACGACATGATGCTTCCTTCTGCGCTTCAAAACGTATATCCTCAGCATCTTCCTTGATCTTAGTGATAGAAGCAGTTGCATCTTCACGAAGTTTCATTCCCTGTGCTACAGCTTTTACGCAATTGTCATGAAAAGTTCTGCTCTTTAAGAACTTGACTCCTGCTGTTGCAGCCAGTACCCCCAATGCAAAATATTTTGTTTTTTCATTCTTGAATTGATCGAACATGATACAATTCTCCTTTCATAAAATATTATAGGTAGTTATAGCTAACTATAGCCGGCATTACGTTAGCATTAACTAACCCTATCTATTATACAACATATTTTGTTTTTTGTCAATAAAAATGCACATAGCTTATCTTATGTATCAAAGTTATATTTATCAAACTAATTCCGGCTGAAAATCTATATTTTTTGAAAAATACTCTTGACATAGTCTTATTAATATGATATAATTTGAATTGGAGAAAGGTTAGCGTCAGCTAACAGCGAAGACAGCCTATTTGATGGGCTTTATTTTAAACGAACAAGTTAGCAATAGCTTACTGCGTATATAAGGAGAAATTGTAATGAGCGTTGTTATAGTTGGTGGAAATGAAAGAATGGAAAGACAGTATTCGGATCTTTGCAGAGAGTACTCCTGCAAAGCAAAGGTGTTTACGAAGACAACTGGCTCAATGCGAAAACTTGGTACACCGGATCTTGTTGTACTGTTCACTAAAACGGTATCACACAAAATGCTTCATTCGCTGAAATGCCAGAACAATATGGATAATTTAAAAATAGCAAGATGTTCTTCAAGCTCGCTTTCAGCACTTAAAAATATACTTGAGCAGCACGTTAAGGGAGGTGCTCTGGCAAATGTCTGATGAGATAGTAATATCCAATTGTTCACCGACACTTGCATCACTTAAAACAGCAAATCTTTTTGGATGCCGTTTTTCAGGAAGGGATGAACTGCTAAGCTGTATGAAAAGATACAATGCCAAGCTCGTTCCCAAGGGTCTGCGAATGATACCTTTGAAATTTGAGAATGGCAGGGCGCTTATATATATCTATCGTCCGGACAGACTGAAAAGAGACCTTAATGACAAGTGCGCCGAGCGTATACTAAGTGAAAGAAATTATCCGGTTAAAAATATGGAACTTTGTATTGCTACACTCAGAAAGCGTTTGTCGGGAAGCAGTTTGTTCCCACATGAGATAGGATTGTTTTTAGGTTATCCTCCCAAGGACGTTGACGGCTTTATAAAGCATGGCGGCAAGGGTGAAAAGTGCACAGGCACATGGAAGGTATACGGTGATAAAAATGAAGCTGAGAACAGCTTCAGAAAATACAAAAAATGCACACAAGCCTATATGACAGCTTTCAGACATCATCATTCGTTTGAAAGACTTGTTGTAGGCAAAAATAAATGAAAGAAGGAATGATCACATGAAAAAAGCAGCAGTAGTTTATTGGAGCGGTACAGGAAATACCGAAGCAATGGCAAAAGCTATAGCGGAAGGAGCTAAGGATAACGGTGCAGAGGTGGATATTTTTACTGCATCGGAATTTAACGGCGATAAAATGGATGAGTATGAAGCGATAGCTTTCGGCTGTCCGGCAATGGGAGCGGAGGAACTTGAAGAATCAGAGTTTCAGCCTATGTTTGATACCTGCAAGCCCAAACTTTCCGGCAAGAATATTGCTCTCTTCGGTTCATATGACTGGGGTGACGGCGAATGGCTCAGACTGTGGGAGGCTGATTGCAGGGACAGCGGAGCTGTGATACTCTGTGACAGTCTGGCAGTAAACAATACTCCTGACGATGACGGAATAGAACAGTGCAAAGTTGTAGGCAGAGCTATTTCTCAATAGTTGCACAATATATATAGGTGCGGCTTAGAGCGACGTTTTTTAGTTTGCCTTAAATATACATAAAAAGGACGAGTTTTTATCTCGTCCTTTTTATTATGATCATTTTTTATTTTACAAGCTTTGAAAAGCTTTCGATGAGCTTTCCGCAGATCTCTTTTGCTTTATCCATATCGTCTGCTATTGAAGTGTAGTAAGCCTTTATCTTAGGCTCTGTACCTGAAGGTCTTATGATAACTTTTTCTCCGCCTTCAAGAGCAAATACTAAAACGTTTGACTTTGGAAGTGTTATCGCAGTTTCATTGCCCGAGGCAATGTCAACGGTAATGCCCTTTTTGTAGTCGGAAAATTCTACTACTTTATATCCTGCGATCTCAGAAAGACGGTCTTCACGGAGAGTATTCATTATTTCGTTCATTTTTGCCATACCTGCTTCGCCTTCAAATGCAAAACTTTGCTGAGTATGATAATAATGACCGTATTTCTTATACATATTGTCACGAGCCTGTAAAAGTGAGATGCCTTTTGTTCTGTAGAATGCAGCCATTTCACAGATAAGCATTGAAGCATCAACAGCATCTTTATCTCTTACATAGCTTCCTGAAAGATAGCCATAGCTTTCTTCATATCCGAAAATGTATCTGTCTTCTTCACCTTTGTTTTCGAGTATGCCTATCTGTTCACCGATAAATTTGAAACCTGTAAGGACTTCGATAAGCTCTACTCCGTATTCTTCTGCTATTTTCTTTATGATATCTGTTGTAACGATAGTCTTTACAGTGATAGGAGCATTTGGCATTTTACCCTGTCTTGTTCTTTCACTGCATATGTATTCGAGAAGCATAGCGCCTGTCTCGTTACCGGTGATAAGAACATATTCGCCGTTTTCATCTGGAACAGCAATACCAACTCTGTCACAGTCCGGATCGGTCGCAAGAAGAAGATCAGGATGTACTTTTTCGCAAAGTCTTAGTCCGTATTCAAGAGCTTCTCTTACCTCAGGGTTAGGATAAGGACAGGTAGTGAAGTTTCCGTCCGGGTTTTCCTGCTCGGGAACTACTGTAACGTCCTTTACGCCGATAGCATCAAGGATATGTCTTACCGGCTTATTGCCTGTACCGTTGAGAGGAGTGTAAACTACTTTAAGACCGCTTCCGGCAACAAGGTCAGTGTTGAGACCTTCTTCAAGAACTCTCTTATAGAAACGTTCGTTTATATCTTTACTGATATATTCGATCATGCCGTTTTTTACTGCTTCATCGAAATCAACGCATTTTACATCGCTGAATATATCGAGCTTGTTTACTTTTTCGATGACTTTTTCGGATTCAGCCACACTAAGCTGACAGCCGTCTGCACTATAAGCCTTGTAGCCGTTATATTTAGATGGGTTATGGCTTGCTGTTACCATAACGCCTGCCTGACAGCCAAGCTCTCTTACTGCATAAGAAAGCATAGGTGTAGGTGTAAGCTCGGGATAGATGTGTACGTGTATTCCGTTTGCAGCGAATACACCGGCAGCAGCCTTTGAGAATGTATCTGACTTTATTCTGCTGTCGAATGATATAGCAACGTGCGGATCATCGAATGCTTCGTTTATATAATCGGCAAATCCCTGTGTTGCACGTCTTACCGTATATATATTCATTCTGTTTGTACCGGCACCGATAACTCCACGGAGTCCGCCTGTACCGAATTCAAGTTCACGGTAGAATCTGTCTCTTATTTTTTCGGGTTCGTCTTTTATTTCCTGAAGTTCAGATATAAGATCCGGATCATCAGATGCCTTCTCACACCAAAGTTTATAAAGTTCATTTATTTCCATTATATTATACCTCCTTGATTTTGCGGGAGTTTGCAAAAACTAATTCAAATTTATTATATCATATTTAAAGCCAAATGTGAATAGTTTTTTCAAAAAAAATAAATTTTTGTCAAAATCCCATTTTTCGGGCAGCTTTTTTATTTATATTTCCGTTTTATAATATGATAAAAGGCCGCTTTTAGCCGGAAAATAGGTCAAGCGCATTATATGAAAAAATAATTTTTTGAAAATTTGCAATAAAAATTATATAAAGTGCTTGACAAGTTATATAATCGGTGCTATACTATATTCAGAAACCAAAACGGATATATCGTATAAAGGAAGACAAAGAGGTGAAAATAATGAAAAAAAGTGTATATAGTCTTGTCCTTATGGATGACGTTGTTGAGGCTATCGACGAAATGGCTTATCGTATGGGAACGAACAGATCTAATCTTATCAATCAGATATTGGCTGAGCGTGTTTCCTATATTACCCCCGAAAGAAGAATGCAGGATATTTTCGATCGTGTAAGGAATATGATGGACAGTCATTTTCAGATATTGAGTCAGGCATCGGGAGCGAATCTTTCGATAAGAAGTCCGCTGAGATTCCGGTATAAACCTACTATAAGATATAAAGTCGAACTTTATCGTGAAACTCAAAGAAGCATATTCGGTTCTCTTACTGTATCTTTCAGGACACAGAGTGAAAGACTTATGGAAGCACTGAATTCATTTTTTAAAGTATGGGCTGTGCTTGAAAACAGTTTTTCAGGAGAAAATTTTGAAAATGGTATAGAGTATGAGCTTTCGGATGGAAAATATATAAGAAGCCTTAAAATACCGGTATCGGTATCAGGTATGGATATAGATACAGAGAAATTAGGCAAGGCTATAGGTGATTATATAAGTCTTATTGATTCGGAGATAAAGCTTTACTTTGCAGGTATAGATGTTCCGGAAAAAGCGGCAGAAGATATGAAAAGGCTTTATAGCGAAAACATGGATAAGGCGCTTATATAGGGCAAGTCATAAAGAAAGGCAGGTGATGGCCGTTGAATGAATTTGATAAAAGTCTGGAAAATCAGAAAACAGGTCTGAAGCATAAAAAGAAGACAGTGACCGATGCAGACAAAAAGTTTTATTTAAGAGCAACAGGCGGTGTGAGATCGGCGGAAAACGGTGGAAGATCCGGCAGAAATGCTTCCGGGAGAGTAAAGCTTTTAGACAGTCTTAAAAATGAAAAGTTAAAAAAGCTTCGTGCAAAAAAGACGGTATATTATAAAAAGTCACTTTTTTCAAGTGTCTCAGGGAATGCCTCACAGAACGGGAAATACAGCATAAGTTTCCTTAAAGGCGATTACAAAAGGCAGCTTGAAGTCGAAGATGCAGGCGGTAAGAGTTTTAAAAGAAAAAGAAATGTAAAGCTTAGACAGGATATTGTTTCGGTAAGTCCTGCAAAAGTCAAAGACAGAGACAGGTTTGCCTGTCCTGAATGCGGTGAAACGGCATCATTAAGACAGCTTGAAGAAGGATGTAAAGGCTGCGGCGAAACATCTTTTATTACGGATATATTTCCTATGTGCGGTTCTTATTACTGTACGGAAGCTTCCAGGCTTTCAGTATCAGATATAGTGAGGGTCACGGCATGGTGCTGTGCTTTGGGTGCAGTTATCGGTATACCTGCAGGAATAATAAAAATGGTTGCGGATATGCCTCAGTTTATAACAAAAGAAAAGATATATGAGATGATAAAGAGTGTTTTTATCACACCGTTTGAAGGAGCGGCTATAGGCTTTCTTGGAGCAGTGCTTATCATACTCGGCATACTTATTTTTGATAATGTAAGACGGTCTCCTATGATAGCAAAAACAGATGAAACAAGAAAAAAGATCACGCTTTTCATGTCAAAGTATGACAGCGATTTTTCTTATGATGAGTTTGAAAGCAGGCTTATATTTCTTGTACAGCTTATGCTTTATTCCGATAACAAACCGGCGCTTGGTGCTTACCGAGGGACAGGGGCGATAAATCATAGTATCGCAGACAGTGTTTACAGTGGCCTTACTGAATTCGTAAAGGCTGATGAGAAGTTTGGGATATGTTCTGTAACAGTAAAAGTAACCATGTATGATGTTTATTGCTTCGGCGGCAAGCCTAAGGAACAAAAGGACACATTTACAGTGACACTGGAGCGCAGAGGTTCCGTACAGCCGGGAAGCAGCGAAGAAGCAGGCGACAAAGAATGTGCAAAATGCGGAGAGCATTTTGACATGACAACAAATAAAAAATGCCCGTTTTGCGGACATGAATATGATATGAGAGACTGTGACTGGACAGTTACAGTATTCAAGTAAGGAGGAATCAGAATGAATGCACAAAAATTGACACAGCGTTCAGCAGAAGCGCTTACGAGAGCACAGGATATTGCTACAGAGTATCAGAACAATGCTGTTGAGCCGGAGCATCTTGCTTATTCGCTGCTAACACAGGAGAACGGACTGATACCGCAGCTCATGACAAAAATGAATATAGATGACGGAGCTATATCAAATTCAGTGCTTTCGGTAATATCAAATATGCCGAAAGTGTCGGGAAGCGGAAGACAGAGCGGTTCTGTCTATATCTCGAATGAGACTGACAGGATACTGATAGATGCTGAGAAAAAAGCCTCTAAGATGAAAGATGAATATGTTTCAGTCGAACACATATTCATAAGCATTCTTGACGATCCGACCGATAAGCTCAAAGATATATTCAGGGCTTTTTCATTAAATAAGAATGAGTTTCTCAAGGCGCTGAACGGCGTAAGAGGAAATACAAGAGTAACCAGTCAGACACCGGAGGAGACATATGATGTCCTTGCAAAATACGGTCAGGAGCTTGTCAGTCTTGCAAGGAGCAACAAGCTTGATCCGGTCATCGGAAGAGATTCAGAGATAAGAAATGTTATAAGGATACTTTCAAGAAAGACGAAAAATAATCCATGCCTCATAGGTGAGCCGGGTGTTGGTAAGACAGCTATTGCAGAAGGTCTGGCGCTTCGTATCGTTGCAGGAGATGTTCCGGACAGTCTTAAAGACCGCAAGATATTTTCTCTTGATCTTGGTGCGCTTGTGGCAGGCGCTAAGTACAGAGGCGAATTTGAGGAACGTTTAAAGGCGGTCCTTGCAGAAATAAAAAAGAGCGAGGGAAGGATAATACTTTTCATAGATGAGCTTCATACGATAGTTGGTGCCGGAAAAACAGACGGCGCTATGGATGCCGGAAATCTTCTGAAACCTATGCTTGCAAGAGGAGAGCTTCACTGTATAGGTGCTACTACTCTAAATGAATACAGACAGTATATCGAAAAGGATGCAGCGCTTGAAAGACGTTTTCAGCCGGTACTTGTAAATGAACCGACAGTAGAGGATACTATCTCGATACTTCGAGGACTTAAAGAACGTTATGAGGTCTTCCACGGTGTAAAGATACAGGATAATGCACTTATTGCTGCGGCGACCCTTTCAGACAGATATATAAGCGACAGATTTCTTCCAGATAAGGCTATAGACCTTGTTGACGAAGCGTGTGCCATGATAAGGACTGAGATAGACTCGATGCCGACAGAGCTTGATGAGATATCAAGAAAGATAGTACAGCATGAGATAGAGGAAGCAGCTCTTAAAAAAGAAGAGGATAAGCTTTCGGCAGAGCATCTCAAAGAGGTACAGAACGAGCTTGCACAGATGCGTGAGAAATTTTCTGCTATGAAGGCAAAATGGGAAAATGAAAAAGATGCTATCGTAAAAGTTCAGAAGCTGCGTGAGGAGATAGAGGATATAAATGCAAAGATAGCTAAGGCAGAACGTGAATATGATCTGAACAAAGCGGCTGAGCTTAAATACGGAAAGCTTCCGCAGCTCAAAAAGCAGCTCGAAGAGGAAGAAGCTATTGCTGAAAAGGCAAAGAGTGCGGATTCACTTTTAAGAGATAAAGTTACCGAAGAGGAGATAGCAAGGATAATCTGCCGCTGGACAGGCATACCTGTTTCAAAGCTTATGGAAGGTGAGCGCGAAAAGCTCATACATCTGGAGGATATCCTTCACAAGCGTGTTGTAGGTCAGGATGAGGCTGTAGAAAAGGTGACTGAAGCGATACTTCGTTCAAGAGCTGGCATACAGGATCCTAACAGACCAACAGGTTCATTTCTGTTTTTAGGTCCTACCGGTGTCGGCAAGACTGAGCTTGCAAAGGCACTCTCAGAGATACTCTTTGACGACGAGCGCAACATCATCCGTATCGACATGAGCGAATACATGGAGTAGTTCAGCGTGAGCCGTCTTATCGGAGCGCCTCCCGGATATGTGGGCTACGATGAGGGCGGTCAGCTGACGGAAGCAGTCCGCAGAA
>CADBQZ010000045.1 GCA_902796865.1 uncultured Ruminococcus sp.
ACGGAGAGCCTTCTGTACTCAACGCTCATCCTCATTGCAGTGACGATAAAAACGTTGTCGGAGTTCACAACGGTATAATCGAAAATTATCTTGAACTCAAAGAAAAGCTTACAAAGAGCGGCTACAGCTTCTGCTCACAGACTGATACAGAAGTTGCGGTAAAACTTGTTGACTATTATTTCAAGAAATATGGGCAGGGACCTGTTGATGCTATTGCACGTTCAATGATGAGAATAAGAGGCTCATATGCCCTGGCGATACTTTTTAAGGATCATCCGGGTGAGATCTATGTTGCAAGAAAAGACAGTCCTATGATAATCGGTATTTCAGACGGCAATTCTTATCTTGCGTCAGATGTTCCTGCAATATTAAAGTACACAAGGAACGTTTATTATATCGGAAATATGGAGATTGCACGTCTGAGCGGAGGCAGTGTTGATTTTTACAACATAGACAGAGAACCTATCGAAAAAGAGCTTACTGAGATAAAGTGGGATGCTGAAGCGGCTGAAAAGGGCGGCTATGAGCATTTCATGATGAAAGAGATCCATGAGCAGCCTAAGGCAGTACAGGATACTATCAATTCTGTAGTAAAGGACGGACAGATAGACTTTTCTTCTGTAGGCATAAGCCGTGAGGATATTGAGAATACTGATCAGATATATATAGTTGCCTGCGGTTCGGCATATCATGTAGGCGTTGTTGCGCAATATGTTATAGAAGATATGGCGAAGATACCTGTAAGGGTAGAGCTTGCATCTGAATTCAGATACAGATCACCGATATTAAGCCCTAATGGACTTGTTATTACAATAAGCCAGTCGGGTGAGACTGCTGACAGTCTTGCAGCTTTAAGACTTGCAAAGGACAGGGGAGTGAAAACTCTTGGTATCGTTAATGTTGTTGGTTCTTCTATCGCAAGAGAGGCGGATAATGTTTTCTATACTCTTGCCGGTCCTGAGATCGCAGTTGCTACTACAAAGGCATACAGCACACAGCTTATCGCCTGCTATCTTTTAGCGCTTGAATTTGCCAGAGTAAGAGAGCAGATAACAGATGATGAGTGCAGAAACTTTATTAATGAGATAGAATCTCTCCCTGAAAAGATACAGAGGATACTCGAAGATAAGGAGAGGATACAGTGGTTTGCCGCAAAGGTAGCAAACTCTAAAGATGTCTTCTTTATAGGACGTGGCATTGACTATGCTATAAGCTTAGAGGGAAGCCTTAAAATGAAGGAGATAAGCTATATCCATTCGGAGGCTTATGCAGCAGGAGAATTAAAGCATGGAACGATAAGCCTTATTGAGGACGGAACACTTGTTATCGGTGTCCTTACACAGTCGGATCTTTATGAAAAGACAATAAGCAATATGGTCGAGGTAAAGAGCAGAGGAGCATATCTCATGGGACTTACCACATACGGCAATTATAATATAGAGGATACTGCTGATTTTACCGTTTATACTCCTAAAACAGATACAAGATTTGCAACAAGTCTTGCGGTAGTACCGCTTCAGCTTCTGGGCTATTATGTAAGTGTTGCAAGAGGTCTTGACGTTGACAAGCCCAGAAATCTTGCTAAGAGCGTTACTGTAGAATAAATGGTGAAAAGCATGAAGACAGCTAAAATAGCAGTTGCATATCATAAAAGATATAAACAGCCTTTTGATGATCTTTATCTTCCTGTTCAGGCAGGTGCAAAAAACAGCAGGATCAGTATGCCTTATGCTGTAAAGGATTCTACCGGAGATAATATCTCGGAGAAAAATCCGCTTTATTGTGAGCTTACGGCTCTTTACTGGTTCTGGAAAAACTGTGATTACGATTATATGGGACTTTCGCATTACAGGCGTTATTTCACCTTAAAGAAAAAAAGAAGCTCAGAGCCTTTTGAGATAATCCTTCTCCAAAAACAGCTTGAGCCTTTGCTTGGAAGGTATAAAGTCTTTCTTCCTAAAAAAAGAAATTATTATATAGAAACGCTGTATTCTCATTATGCTCATACACGCTATGCGGGGCATCTTGATGCAGCAAGAGATATAATAGCAGAAAAGTCCCCGGAATATTCAGGCTGCTGCGGAAAAGTGTTCAATAGCCGCAGCGGTCATATGTTCAATATAATGATAATGGAAAAAAGTCTTTTTGACAGCTATTGTAACTGGCTTTTCAGTATTTTGTTCGAGCTTGAAAGACGATGCGGCAAAAAAGCCGAAAAGCTCGGCAGCTATCAGAGCAAATTCTGCGGAGCAGTGAGTGAGATACTTCTTAACGTCTGGATAGAATATCAGACAGAAAATGGAGTATTAAAGCCTTCGGAAATAAAAGAACTTGATTATATCTATACGGAAAAGATAGATAATGTCAGAAAGGCAGGAGCTTTTATTGCAGCAAAGCTTTTCGGGAAAAAATATGAGAGGAGCTTCTGAACTGAATGAAAACTACTGCGGCAGTGGTCGTCACATTTGAACGTAAAAAACTATTGCGTGAGAATATACGAAGTCTTCTTGCACAGACAGCAGCAGATGTACTTGATATAATAGTCATTGATAATGCAAGCAGTGACGGCACCAGAGAATATATTTCTGATCTTATTGAAAGCAGAAAGATCATTTACAGAAATACAGGGGAAAATCTCGGCGGAGCAGGCGGATTCAATTTTGGGATAAAGCTTGCTGAAAAGCTTGGATACGATAATATCTGGGTCATGGATGATGACTGTATACCGAAAAAAGATGCTTTAGAGGAATTTTTAAAATGGGACAGAAAGCTTTCCGGTAATTATGGATTTCTTTCGGGAAGAGTTTTCTGGAAGGACGGAAGCATTTGCAAGATGAATGTTCAGAAAACGTCCCTTACTTCATATGTTAAAAGAAGCCGTGAACCGCTCGAAAGGGTCATCATGGCTTCCTTTGTATCATTATTTTTAAAAGCAGATGTTGTAAGAGATGTGGGGCTTCCTATAAGCGATTTTTTCATATGGACGGACGACTGGGAATATACGAGAAGGATCTCGGAAAAATATGACTGTTATCTGGTGCGTACAAGCAAAGCTTTGCATAAGTCTAAGAATAATAAAGGTGCAGACATATCGCTCGAAAGTCAGGAGCGTCTTGAAAGATACAGGTATCTTTACAGAAATGATGTCTATCTTTATAGGCGTGAAGGACTGAAAGGTTTTCTTTATCAGTCGATGCGTTTGCCGTGCCATGCGGCAAGAGTACTTCTTAAAGCACCGGATAAAAAGGCTTACCGGTTAAGGATAATAGCAGAAGGAACTATCAGCGGATTTGGATTTCACCCTGAGACTGAATTTCCGAAAGGAGAACGCAGATGAAGATACTTGAAGTTATCGCAGAGCCAATACTTCACGGCGGAGAGGAATCATTCATTCTGAATACGCTCTGTGCTATGGATAAAAATGGATTGGATATAGATATATTCACGCCCTGTTTTACTGATAACATAGACTTCACAGATAAATGCAGGGATATGGGTATAAGAGTATATGCGGCAGGATATCCGTGGCAGCCGATTTTCAAGAAGAATATTATGTATCTGAAAAATGGGCTTGATGCTTTCCTGAAAAAACGCAGATATGACATTGTTCATATACATTCGGGAAGTATATTCGCACTTGCATTCGGGGCATATACCGCAAAAAAATATGGAGCAAAAAAAGTTATTGTCCATTCGCATGGAAGCGCTCCAAAGATCAATCTGAAGAAGATGCTTACTATAGATCTTGGCGACAAGCTTCTAAGAAAAAATGCTGATGTTTTTTGTGCCTGTTCAAAAGAAGCAGGACTTGCAAAATTCAAAACGGATATAGTAAGAGATAAGCTTATCATAATAAAAAACGGTATAGATACAGAAAGATTCGCATTCGATAAAGAAAAACGAAAGATATGGCGTGAAAAGCTTGGTATAGAAAATGATGAATTTATTATAGGAAGCGTCGGAAGACTTTCGTGGGAAAAGAATCATAAATTTTTGATAGATGTATTTTATGAATATCTTAAAATTGACAGCAAGGCAAAGCTTCTTTTGGTCGGTGACGGTGAACTCAGACAGGAACTTAAAAGAAAATGCGGCTTTCTTGGCATAAGAGATAATGTTATATTTGCCGGAAATGTTGATAACATCGAAGACTATTACTGTTGTATGGACTTGTTTGCTTTTCCGTCTGTTTTTGAAGGACTTGGTATTTCAGCAATAGAAGCGCAGGCATCAGGGCTTCCATGTATAATGTCAGACAATGTACCGAAGCTTGCAGCGGTAAGTGAGAATGTAAGATCTATAAAGACTGACAATGCCACGGAGTGGGCAGAGGTCATAAGAAGATACAAAAACGCAGAACGCTGCAGCGGCAGTGAATGTGTAAAAAGAGCAGGTTTTGATATAAAGAATACTGCCGAAAATGTGAGGAATATATATCTTGAAAATAGAGATGATCTTGGATAAACGCCGGTTTGCAGACAGAGTAACAGATCTTTTGCTTGCATTCTTTCTGATAATGAATATGCAGACCGTTTATAGTTACAGCATATCCCATTCCTATCATATCTATGAGCTGTCATTTATAATGGCAGCTGCTTCTGCTTTATACAGGCTTATCCGCTTTGGGATAAATTATAAACGTCTTTTTATTCTTATTGCCGGAACGGTATTTTATTATGTATACATAGCAGTATTTGCAGCATTTTCTGTAAAAAGCGGCGATATGTTCAACTTTTTTTCAAGATTTGCCGCATTGCCGCTTACGGCTTTGTATTTTTTCTGTGGCAAAGAAACAAGAGACTATACAGAATTGTTCCGCTTTTTTATAAACATAATGGCGGTGATATGTGCGGTCTCTCTTTTTTTCTGGTTCATGTCATCATTTTTAGGTATAATACAGCCGACAGGGATAGAGGAACTTGACTGGTCCGGATCAAGGTCTTCTGCAAAAAGCTATTACGGACTTTATTTTGAACTTCAGTGGGCGGATATATTCGGACTTCATATGATGAGGAACTGTGGTATATTTATGGAAGGACCGAAATTTTCGCAGGCGATAATAACGGCTCTTATGGCGGCTTTTATTTTCAGAGGAAAGATAAAAGTCACAAAGCTTCAGTATGCGATATTCATAATCGCTTTGACAACAACATTTTCAGTTGCAGGTTATCTGTATCTTGCTATACTTGCAGTGGCATTTATATTTGAAAGCAGGCGTTACAGGCGATTTATTATAATAGCTTTGCCGATAGCCGCCGCTTTGGGACTTTATCTCTGGAGCATAAAAAAGCATACGGGTTCGGGTTCTCTCAGGATAAGAGATTATATACTTGGATTCAAGATACTCGCAGATCACCCGATATTCGGCGCAGGGTTCAGATCGACGGGAGATGTATTTCTAAATGTATATCACGAAAGCTGGAATGCGAGCAGCAACGGATTTTCTGTTGTAATGGGAGAAGGCGGACTGTGGCTTTTGAGTGTATATATGTTCCCGATAATTTATGGAATAAGACTAGGCTGCAAGCTTTGGGATATACGTCCTGTTTTTGCGGCGCTAAGCTATTTTTATCTTTTCGTTACTGTAGATTTTCATATGGAATTTATAAATTTTTATATATGGTTCTTACTATGTATGAAGGAGTTTTATGCAAAACCGCTTTTTGATTTGGAAAACGTAAAATACTGTCAAGAAGCATAACCCGGACAAATCATTCATACTATTTAATAGCTTGATAGCATAATGTGTGAATTATTAAAAAATATCCGAGGTGCTTTATGAAAAAAATAGTAAGAAGAGTTTTATGTGTTCTTAGTGCTGCGGCTGTGTGTGCCGGAGTGTCATCCTATCTTATCGGGAAATACAGGTATGATGACGCAATATTTACCATGAGTAAAGTGGATACATCCGCTCCTGTTATAATACTTGATGCGGGCCATGGAGGTATCGACGGCGGATGCAGTACTGCCGACGGAGTGCCCGAAAAAGGGATAAACTTAAGTATAATGCTTACTTTAAGAGATATGCTCAGAATGTATGGATATGATGTTGAGGTAACAAGAGATACCGACAAGTCTATACATGATGAAGGCATAGAGGGGATAGCAGCTCAGAAAAGCTCTGATATGGATAACAGGCTGGCACTGTTCAATAAGTATGACAATGCGGTGTGTGTGTCTATACATCAGAATCAGTTTACCGACCCAAAGTACAAAGGCGGACAGGTGTTCTATTCGGGAACAAACTCTAAAAGCGGAAAGCTTGCACAGGCGATACAGGATAAATTTCATGA
>CADBQZ010000046.1 GCA_902796865.1 uncultured Ruminococcus sp.
CAGCTTTTTTTGCGTTCTCCCTTTTGCACAATTTCACGCCGCCTTTTTGCCTTTTTATGGCTATTCTCTATCTCCCACCGGGTGACCGAAATCAGCGGGCGAGCAGTGCTCGCCCCTACATTTGTTCCATGAAGCTGCCTGTCGGGAATTAAAAGTTGTAATAGAATTAGAGGGACAGGGCGTTTGTCCCTCCGGGGGCACCCGGCAAAAAGCTCAGCCCGGGCATTTTTACCTCTCCCGGGCTGAAATGTATTATATGTAATTGAGGTAAACTTAATTAAGATATGACTTAATAGTAATAGCCATTAGTATAATTATATATTTTATTTATTCAATGTATTATATGTAATTAAGTTTATTTTATTATTCTTCGAGCTTCACCATAACTTCATCTTCAACTTTTCCGGGTATAAGAGCATATATAAGATTACCTATACCACACGTCCACCAGGTCAGCAAAAGAACCAGTCCGTGATGTGTTTTCTTTGCCCTTTTTATAAGTAAAGCACTCGTCTCACCTCTCGACTGTACTTGATACCCTACTGTTATAAAATCATCCACTACTTTTTCAAATTCTTTTTTTGATTCACATCTTCTTACTCTTCCCGCCATTATTATTACTCCTATTCATAATATATTCCCTTAATGGGTTTATAATAATTATACCACTCATACTACTATATGTCAAGAACCAACACATACAGTTTATTTATAATTTATTTGTTTATAATGTATAATAATAGCGGTGATAAAAATGAATTTTTACGAAGACAAGATCGACTATTCTAAAATAGGTCAGAAAATAAAGCAAAAGCGTCAGGAACTCGGAATGTCTCAGGAAGAACTTGCAGAAGCGTGTGATATATCCTATTCCTATATAGGACACATAGAAAGAGCATCAAGAAATCTTTCACTCAATACAGCAATAAAGCTATCTCAGGTGCTGAATGTAAGCCTTGATTATCTACTTCTCGATGCTATCCCCACTGAATCAGCACTTATCAACAGCATTAATTCTGAGCTTTGCAACCATTCTCCCGAGCAAGTACAGAAATTTCTTAATACCGTAAAAATACTCGCAGAAAATATCGAAAGATTATAAACAAAAAAGGACGGTCAAAGACCGTCCAAAATTTTTATTATATTATTGTATTATCTTTTTCCTGTTGCGAGGAATTTTGCGATAGAAGCCGCATCCATAACATTGATCTGATTATCCTTGTTAAAGTCGGAATGCTGAGGAAGCAGAGCTCTCTTGCCGTTCGCAAGATAGTTTGCTATCAAAGCCGCATCCATAACATTTACATAATCGTCTGTATTAGCATCGCCGATAATATTTCCGTTATCTATAAATTCAACAAATTTAAGCCCGTTAGCCTTGGCGTAATCAGCCGCCGCAGTTCCTTCATAACCGTATATTATGCCTCTGAATGTCTTGCTGAAAACGTTAGGTTCGATATTTTTGATATTTTTTCCCATAACGACCTTCTGAAGTCCTGTGCAGTTATCAAAAGCATTGCTGCAAATATATTCAGTACTTGCCGGCATCTTAACGCTCTTTATTTTATTTTTTGAATTTACTCCGTTGTTTGCAAAAGCCGAGCCTGCGATAACGCTTATCCCCTCAGGAACAGTTATCTCACTGGCGCTTCCGGTATAAAGATACAATATGTAATCATTTATGACCGCAAAACCTGTTGATTCAGAATTTTTAATCAATGCTGTCTCATACGGTGTCTGCGAAAATACAGTCGTTCCCATAGATGTTATGCCTGACGGGATACTTGCATCAACGAGCGTAAGACAATTTGAAAAAGCAAGCGATCCTATCTTAGTAACGCTTTCCGGAATAGTAAGGTTTGTGATCTCGCTTCCCGAAAAACCGCTGTCATATATACCGCCGACAGTAAGCTCGTCTATCGTACTGGGTATGGAAAGCACGCCGGAAAAACCTTTTTTCGAGTATTGGCTCACGGCAACGACCGCATCATAATCATCTGCCGCAACCTTTTCAACTATGTATTTATATCTTGAATCTTCATTTGAATAAAGGAATTCATCATCTGCCGCAAAAGCTCTTGTCCCTGCAAATGCAGCCGTCATTACCGCTGCCGCAAGAACGGCTATTGATCTTTTTATTTTATTCATTGTTTACCTCCTTATTATTCTTGAAAACGAAAAGCTTGCTTATAACATAATTCAGAATAAGTACAACGATACTTGCAGCTATCTTAGATACCCAATAGTTTATTCCCATCAAAGAATATCCAAGCCACATCATTACCGTTTCGACTATAAGAGTAAAAACTCTTCCGCCATAAAACGAGACCGCTTCTCTAAGAAGACCTTTAGACCCGCTTGCATCTGAATCAAATACCCAGAGCCTGTTGGTGACATAAGCAAATGTGACTGCACATACCCATGATACGACGGTGCTTACGACCGATACAGTATCTTCGCCCATAGAAAGGCGCTCCAAAGCATATTTTGAAAGCCCTGCCGTAACAAAACTCACAGCAGTGGTCAGCGCTCCGAAAAACAAATAAAGCAAAGCCTCTTCGTATTTAAGATAAAGCTCCTGCAAAGGCTTCGGAAAAATTTTCATCAAGCTTCTCATAAGCTTTTTAAACATTATTATCAGATCCCTTTCGGACTGTCAAAAGCTTATTTCCCGACAGCCTATTTTATATGTTACCACATTTTTTGAAAAATAACAAGTCTTTTCTTCAAATTGGCAGTAATCTATAACTTTTTTTATAATAAAAATCAAGATTAATTATATATTTTTTGTAAAGTATTCTTTTTTATCCTTAAAAATTTAAGATTATTTTAAGGAACCTCTGATATACTTTGATCATGGATAAGGAAGAGCATAAAGCATCTTCAAACGATCCTTAATTCCCCCTTTGTATTTTATCTGTATTTTCACACACCTTCCCGGTGTCAAGCTATACATTTTTTGTATAGCTTATTTTTTTAATATTCACTTGTCCCATATGCTGAAAACACAGCCGCAGTAATTTTGTCTGTAAAACCCAAACTGTCTGCAAAGCTCAGTCGAACGCTTGTAGCCGTTTTTCTTTTTAAAATCCGAGATCAGGTATTTTACATTATTTTCCGCTTCAAGCTCCTCGCCGGCGCTGTTTATATATACAGCATTTTTATGAGGACTTACCGTAAGCGTTGTAGCGAAATAGTCTGTACCTATTTTTTCAGCCGTCTGCTGTGCCTTTTCCATACGCATTTTTATGCAGACCTCGCACCGTTTTCCGCCTTCAGGTTCATTTTCAAGTCCCTTTACCGCATCAAAAAACACTTCCGGATCATATTCGCCCTCAATAAGCTCCACGTCCGAAAGTTCCATTTTTTCAAGCACCTGCTTTTGTGTCTCCAACCGGCGCTGGTATTCTTCATCAGGCTGTATATTGGGATTATAGAAAAAAAGCTTTATATCAAAATATTTATGCAGATATTCCAAAACATAGCTGCTGCATGGTCCGCAGCAGCTATGCAGCAGCAGCGACGGTCTTTCGCCGTTTTGCTGATGCTTTTTTATTATTCCGTCAAGCTCTCTCTGGAAATTTCTTTTATTCTCCATTTCATATATCCTCCAGAGACATAGTAGCCGCCGCATTAAGGCTTTCATCACCTCTTATGCCGGCATTGAAATTATAATATCCCTGACAGGCTATCATTGCACCATTATCGCCGCAAAGCGAAAGCGGAGGCATATAGAGCTTCATTCCACGCTTTTTGCATTCTGTCTCGAAAATACTTCTGACACCGCTGTTTGCAGACACTCCTCCTGCCAAAGCTATAGTCTTATATCCTAGTTTTTCTGCCGCAAGCATAGTCTTTTCGCATAATATCTCTGATATAGCCGACTGCAAGCTTGCGCTCATATCATTTTTATTTAAAGATATTCCTTTTTGCTCGCTGTTATGGATAAGATTTATAACAGCAGTTTTAAGCCCGGAAAAGCTCATATCGAACTCGCTTCCGTTTACCTTCGGCCGTGGAAGCACAAAAGCACTGCTGTCGCCGGACTGTGCCGCTTTATCCACCTGAACGCCGCCAGGATAAGGAAATCCCATAGCCCTCGCACATTTGTCGAAGCATTCTCCTGCTGCATCGTCTCTTGTCCTGCCTATTATCCTGAATCTGGTATAGTCTTCCACCACGGCTATAAGCGAATGTCCGCCGCTTGCAACAAGACATAGATACGGCGGCTTTAATTCCTCATGAGCTATGTAATTTGCGGCGATATGCCCCGAAATATGATGAACGGGAACTAAAGGCTTGTCAAGCGCCATACTTAGCCCCTTTGCATAGTTCACCCCCACGAGAAGCGCCCCAATAAGCCCGGGGGCGTATGTTACTGCCACTGCATCTATATCCGCAAGAGTCTTCCCGGCATCGTCAAGCGCTTTCTTTACGACCTGAGATATATTTTCACAGTGTCTTCTTGATGCTATCTCCGGGACTACTCCGCCGTATTTTCTCTGTTCCTCTATCTGTGTTGCGATAACATTCGACAATATCTTTGTCCCGTTTTCCGAAACAGATGCCGCCGTTTCATCACAAGAGCTTTCTATACCAAGTATAAACATATGATCCACCTTCAATTTTATTTATTATTACCGACTATAGTTCCGCACAAAGTATCACCGCATTATCAGGCGGTGCGGCATAATAGCCATTACGTCTTCCGCATTCACCGAATCCAAGCATCTGATAAAAGCTCTGTGCAGATATATTCTTTTCTCTTACTTCCAGAAAAAGTTTTTCAACACCCTGTTCACGCATTTTTTCAAAAAGCGCCTGCATGAGCAGTCTGCCTATGCCGCATCGTCTGAACTCATCATCAACTGCGATATTCAGAAGCTCTCCCTCATCAAGAAGCCATGAACCGTTTACGAAACCAACTATCCTGTCATCAATAACAGCTTTCAGAAATATCCTGCGTTCCCCCGAATGCCATTCTCTGAAACCACTTTCGCTCCAGCCGCCGGGGATATATTTCTTTTCAAGCTCCGCAATATCAAATATATCATCATAGAGTGCTTCTTTTATATCAGCCTTTTGCTTCATACCAGCTTTCACCCCTGTTCACATCAGCCGTAAGCGGCACGCTCAGCTCCACAGC
>CADBQZ010000047.1 GCA_902796865.1 uncultured Ruminococcus sp.
TCCGAATACTGCCGATATAAGCCTTAAATTCAGTGAGAAATCATATCTTTATACTAATATTGACAGCTTTGACATACACCCGAACTATATAGGACATTTTCTCATTGCCGAGGAAATAATCGAAACGCTGGACATTACCGGAGATATGACTGCGCTCAAAGAAGCAGCAAACAGCATTCCATACGGGACATTCTCGCAGTTTCCTGACTATTTAAAACTTGAAATTGATGAAATATCCAACGGTCAGCTCCGAAGAGGCGGCCTTGAACAGGTTATCGAAAGGGCAAATGCCGCAGCCAAAGAAAATAATACTGAGAGTACAGAAAGTGCTGAAAATACCGAAACTACCGAAATAGCTTCCGAAGCCAAAACGACAGAAACGACTAAAAAAAAAAAAAAAAGCAAAACAAAGGCTGTTATTTCAAAAGTATTTTTAGTTCTGGGCGCAATGCTTATATTTGCCGCATCAGTACTCAGATTTGTAAGAAAGAGGAAAAACAAATGATATTACATCTTGTGATCCCCTGCTACAACGAACAGGAAGTACTTGAAACTACCGCTGATGCCCTACAGAAAAAATTTGAAAAACTTATATCAGACAAAAAAATATCCGATAAAAGCCGTATAGTTTTCGTAGATGACGGTTCAAAAGACGATACATGGAGCATAATAGAAAAGCTCCACGAAAAAGACCCTGTTTTCAGCGGTATCAAGCTGTCACGAAACAGAGGGCATCAGAATGCGCTCCTTGCAGGGCTTATGACCGTAAAGGAAAGCTGCGATGCCGCAATATCGCTTGATGCCGATCTACAGGATAATATTGATGCCATAGACGAAATGATAGATAAATATAAAGAAGGCTGTGATATCGTTTACGGTGTGCGGAGTGCAAGAAAAACAGATACCTTTTTCAAAAGGTTCACAGCCGAGAGCTTTTATAAAATACTTTCAAAAATGGGCGTAGAAGTAACCTATAACCATGCCGACTACCGTCTTATGAGCAAAAGAGCGCTTGAAAAACTAAGCGAATTCAAAGAAGTCAATCTATTTTTGAGGGGTATTGTCCCTATGATAGGCTTCCGCTCAGACAAAGTGTATTACGAGCGTCAGAAGCGCATGGCAGGAGAATCAAAATATCCTCTCAAAAAAATGCTCGCATTTGCGTTTGAGGGAGTTACTTCCCTTTCAATAAAGCCTATAAGATTCATAACATTTTTAGGTATCGGGATATTTACAGTAAGTATAATAATGCTCATATATTTCCTTATAAGGCATTTTACCGGCGGTACTATACACGGCTGGACATCGCTTGCTGTATCCGTTTGGGCCATAGGCGGACTTCAGCTCCTCTCTATCGGTGTCATAGGCGAATATATCGGAAAGATATATCTTGAAACGAAGCATCGGCCTAAATATATAATAGAGGAATACCTAAGCGATAATGATAATGACAATGCCGATCATAATAAATAATTATTTCAGATCATGACTGAGACTGCATTTATAATACTGCAAAGCGTTATGCCGACTGCTGTTGGCAATGCGATAGCTGCAAGCATACATTTTACGCTTGCAGTTTCTTTTTTTATTGTAAGGCAGGCTGTGGCGCAAGGGAAATGGAAAAGTGTGAATATTGCCGTACAAACAGCTGTTACTGCTGTCCAGCCGCTTTCTTTAAGTATACTCAGCATCTCTGCATCGCTCACTTCATTTAATGTACCTGTCGATAAATAACACATAACTATTATTGGCATGACTATCTCATTTGCCGGTGCCCCCAGAATAAACCCTAAAAGTATTGCTCCGTCAAGCCCGATAACGCTTCCTACAGGCTCTAAAATACCCGATAAAAAGCTTAGGATATTTGTATCCCCGATATTGATATTCGCAAGAAGCCATATTATAATCCCTGCCGGCGCTGCCGCTGCACAGGCTCTTGCAAGAACAAATACCGTTCTGTCGAATACCGACCGCACTATGACCCTGCCTATCTGGGGGACACGATAAGGCGGAAGCTCTAGTATAAACTCCGACTGCTCTCCTTTAAGCACTGTCTTTGAAAGCAAAAAAGAAATACCAAGTGTCACAAACACAGCAAAAAGTATCAAACATAGCATTATAGCAGCGGAAACTGCGCTGTTTACATTATTTTTTGAAATAATACTGAAAAAAACTGTTATAAGAAAGATAAGAGTCGGGAATCTTCCGTTGCAAGGCATAAAATTATTTGTAAGTATCGCTGTGAGCCGCTCACGCTTCGATCCGATTATACGGCATCCGGTAACGCCTGCTGCATTACACCCAAGCCCCATAGCCATTGTGAGCGGCTGTTTTCCGCAGCCGCCGAATCTTGAAAATATCCCGTCGAGCATAAAAGCAGCTCTCGGTAAAAAGCCTATATCCTCTAAAAGTGTAAACAATGGAAAGAATATAGCCATAGGCGGCAGCATGACCGACACTACCCATGCAAGCACACGGTATATACCATTTACCGCAAGATCTCTAAGACTATCTGCACAATTTAAATATTTAAGCAGGTCATCAAGCCTTTTTCCTATATAAAAAAGCCCTTTTGACAAAAGCCTTGACGGATAATCAGAGCCTGCTGCCGTAAGCCAGAAGATCACCGCAAGTACCCCCAGAAGTATCGGTATGCCGAATAACCTGCTTGTCAATATCCTGTCTATTTTAAGGTCACGGTCGTTAATTTTTCCAAAACTTACACATTCAGAGCATATTTCATGACATTTTTCCATTATGCCCGCCGCAAGCTGTTCAGACACGCTTTCGGGATCCAGTCCGTATTCTTTCAGTATAACCGATATCTTATCACATATTTCGGCGATATTATCATAAGGCAATATACGTTTTGTTATATCGCTGTCCGCTTCCATAAGCCTTAAAGCCGCCCACCTTGTATTTATACCGTCCGGAATATACGGCTTTATTATAAGGCTTACTTCCTCTGCTGCTTTTTCAATATTTTCTTTATATCTTAAAAAAATACTATTATTATCATTTTTACATGAAAGAGCCAAAAGCTCGTCACACAGCCTGTCAAGTCCTTTTTTCTGTTTTGCACACATACCAATAACCGGAACGCCCAAACAGTCAGACAATTTATCTGTATCTATCAAAATATTCTTTCGCTTTGCTTCGTCCATAAGATTTACACATACTATAACTCTTTTCCCGGTCTCCAGTATCTGAAGCACAAGCCCCAGATTTCTTTCAAGACTTGCTCCGCCGCAGACTACTACCACCGCATCGCTTTTTTCAAAGCATATCATATTTCTTGCAGCTTTTTCGTCTTCCGAATCTGCTGCTAAAGAATATGTCCCCGGAATATCAGCTATATTAAATCTTTTTCCGGAATATTCAAATTGTCCCTCAGCACTTGAAACGGTCTTTCCTGCCCAGTTGCCGGTATGCTGATGCATTCCTGTAAGAGCATTGAAAACTGTCGATTTTCCAACATTCGGGTTTCCGGCGAGTATAAGCGATACTTCTTCAATTTTATTTACTTTTTTATCTTTCTTACAACAAGCTATTCTCATAACTATCACCTTATTCCGTATTTTATGATATTTTAAAATATTTATTTTTTATAAAAGCATATATGGTATGCCCGTCAATTACGAACGTAACTTGACATTAAATACATCAAAAAACAATAATATCCGCTATAATAAATTTATGCTTTAAAATATAAAAAAATTACCGGCACAAAAGTGCCGGTATCAAGGAAGTCTGTAAAGCTGCGGCAGAAGTAATACATACTCCCTTGAGTTTAAAAGCATCATGCTTTAAGAATCCGATGCTTCTATCAAACGTTCATGTGAACGGAAAAGCAGTGTTATACACCAAAGCGCTGAAACAGCGACTAAGATATATACTGCTCTGCTGAGTGTCGCATCAGAACCTCCGAACAGCCAGGATACAAAGTCGAACTGGAAAATACCTACAAGTCCCCAGTTAAGACCGCCGATTATCAGCAGAATAAGTGCTATTCTATCCCACATTTTTTTACACCTCGATTCTCTGAACATTATCGTAATGTTCATATGACTATTATTTTCTCTGTGTTGTATTTTATTCCGTTTTTCTTCTGACACTTTTTTCTTTTTCTGACAAAAATAAATTTGAGTTTTTATTTACCATTCACTCTGATTTCATTTATTTATCACATTGATAGTGCATAATATACTTGTCGGATGAAACCGACAAGCTGAAAAGTTTTTATAATTTCATCTCCTCTGAAATTATGTCACTCTCTTTAAGAGCTGCATGGCTTTGCCATGCAGCTCTCTTTTTTTATTTTTTAAAAAAGATCGGTCTGAAGCAAAAAAGCATCAGACCGATAAATTCATATCATATTAAATTTTACTCTGAATATACTTTAAAGGTCACATCTTTGCCTTTGAGGAATTCATTCAAAAGCACAAGATCCGCTGTAGTGATAGTGCCGTCTCCGTTCGTATCCATTGGGCTTGCATAGAGCGCATCTATAAAATCGTCATTTAAAAGAGCATTTTTAAGTGCGATCGAATCGAAAACGTTTACTTTCTTATCCACTACTATATCGCCGGGGATAAAATCAACATTTGGTCTTTCTGTCGGCTTTTGGGTAGGCTTTTCTGTCGGATCATCATTATCTGTCGGAACAGTTGCAGGCTCTTTAGGCTGAGTAGAACCGTCCGAGTCAAGATTGCTTCCTTCCGATGAAGCGTATGTTTTATAATAATCAGAAACAGATATACCATTTGCGCCGAGAGCCTTCTGGTGATCAAGACCTATGTACTTTCCGGTCGTTGATGTCTGCCACAGGGACGGTTCAAAAAGATTGTATTTGTCCATATCCCATGTGCTGAAATCATATCCGAGAAGTCCGCCTGTATCGCCCGAATTCGGGTTCAGGCACCAGAACGTATGGTTGATATGATTGTCTATCATGTAATCACGAAGAAGCTCCATCCACTTCTGGTTGTCGCCGTTATCCATAAATCCGCCCCATTCACCGATAAGAAGCGGCGCTATGTCTTTATCGTTGATGTATGCCCATGTATTATACCAATAATCATCAAGCAGAGTCTGGGTCGTGAAAGTCTTTTTGAACCATGTCTGCTCGTATACAGAAGGACCGTAATCGTGTGGCGAATAAACTATCTGACTGTTTAAAGTATCGCTTCCGAAGTCTACAGGATAATCCTTAACACCTCTTAGGTTTCCGCCCCATCATGCGCCGTACCACGGCGAAACATCAGCAGGTGCTTCCCATATATCAGCCGTATCATAGGTATAGCCCTTTTCGGTCTTAGGATACTGTTCAACACCCTCGATAAGGATAAGAGCATTCGGATTCACACTAAGTATAGATTTACCGCACTTTTCAGCAGCATACTTCCAGTTGTTTGCATCTTCCGAATTGTCCCACTTAGCGATAGTATCAGGGCAGGTCGTGCCGTCATATCCACGTTTTCCGTGCGGCTCGTTTTTAAGGTCGTATGCTAAGATCGTATCATCGTTTGCATATCTCTTTGCAAGCCATGTTACAGAATCTATCCACATCTTTTCGGTAACTTCAGCGCCGGCACCGTCTTCCATTTTTGCCATGCCTTCGCTTTTATCGTTGTTGCCGTTATAATACCAAAGCTCATAGCTATGACCTGAATTGTGCGCCGTAGGGCTGTGAACGTCGATAAGCGCCTTGATACCATGTTCCTTCAGCTTTTTCATTATAGCATCGAATATCTCAAGGCTTGTCTTTAAAGTTTTACCGTCCTCGGTAACAAAGTCCCTGTTCTTGTCGCCGTATGTACCAGCCTTCGTGATAGAGCCGTCCTCACCGACTACATCCTTCGGCGGACTATAAGTAGCTGTAACGCTCTTAACAGGATTAGGTGTTCCATTCATCCACGAAACAAGAAGCTCGGTTGAAATAGGGAATCTGATAATGTTGATGCCCTTGTCAGCAACACCTGTCAGAAAATCGTCACAGTCAGCGGCATAAAGACCGTGCGGAACATTTTCAGAGCAGTTAAGTCCGAACCAGTTTGCACCGGTGAGCCATACCTGATTTCCCTGCGAGTCGTAAAGTCTGCTTCCGACCGCATGAAGCCAGTCGTCATTGTTTGAATCAACAGCCTCGGTAACGGTGATATTGCCAAATGGAAGTATCACACCGGCCGCCGCAACAGTAAGTGCTGCTGCCGCAGCAATAAGCTTGTTTTTAATTTTCATTTATATCCTCCCTCAATAAATAAAATAATTTGATCCCTACATTCATTATATAACATTATCAAAAATTTGTCAACATAAAGAAATGAATTTGTCAGGATATTTTTCTTTTCAAATAACATTCATCTGCATAAAATGTCATATTTATCCCCGTATCCCTGACAATTGTTCCCTTAGGAGAAGCAAGCATTTTGATAGTTACGTAAACATCTCCGACCGCACCAGCAACGTTGCCTATCTGTACAAGATATGGAACATATCCCCAGCCGTCCGGCACTATAAGCTGTAATACAGTTAAAATAATACCAAAAACGCAAAGCGGCGCTAAAGCTATAATAGTATACGAACGCTTGTTAAAATATATATCACTACCTGCATAGGCATAAATTCCTGTGAATCCGTAATAAGCCTTTTGACCGCTCATGATCTTTATGAAAATGCCGTGCGTTATCTCGTGTGCATATATATATATTCCATAGCAGATAAGCATTGCAATAAGTTTTATAAAAAACTCAAAAGAACCGTTATCCAGGAACGAAAAAACATCAACCCCCATAAATATCGGTATCACCACCATGGCGGATGCGACCACAAGTGCGGCAATATTTACGATAAGAGCTGTCTTTTTATCCTCCTGCAATTTAAGGTGAAACAGTTCCCTGTAGCCGCTTGGAAGCTCATTATAATTTCCATTCTTTATCATAATAGTGTAAAGAATCTCTGGTTTGCTTCAAATGTATGCTGCGGCTTTATTTCCTGATATCCTGTCACAGAATCAGGGAGTTCAAGATTCGGAGCATCTATCATTGCCGTCATAGGCTCAGGACAGAAATATCCCTTCTCTCCCTTGTCATTCCAGATTATAAAAAACCCATATTCATCAGAAACTTCATAGGCGATCTTTTTACCTGTTCCGAGATCCTCTGCAACAACGCCGTGAAATTCCTGTCCGTTAAGGTTCATAGTACCTATTACATACATCTCATTGTCAACGACCTGTAAAACAGGCTGTCTGCCGGCACGGGTATATTCAAGATCGGTACCATCGAGCATACACGGCTCGCCGTCCGGAAGGCATCTGTCATTAAGCTTGCATCTTTTGAGCGCCGGAACGAAAAGGCGTATATCTTCTTCTTTACCGCCTTCTGCGAACGGAGAATTGATAGTTGTATGAGTTGCAAAAGATATAGGCATCATCTTGTCTGAAAGGTTTGTAAATTTAACATGATGTTCAAGTCCCATTTCAGAAAGCGTAAATGTATATTCCGCTAAAAATTTTATCGGGAAATACTTGAAAAATTCGTCTTCCTCATCGTATCTGTACTTTGTTTTTACAACGGCACAATTCTCATCGGCATAATGTTCAACGAGAGTATGCGCTCTCTTTTGAAGAAATCCATGAATATGATTGTTAAAGGGTGCTTTTTCATTAACAGGAAGCTGGTATACAGCATCAGATGTTTTAAGTACGCCGTCTGCGAATCTGTTCGGCAGATAAAGCGAAGGAAGTCCCCAAACCTCCGGAGATTTTTTTATGACATTGGCATCATTTTCGGAAGAAAATCTGAAAAATTCTATTCCGTTCTTATCGTCGTGAAGTCTTATCACATTTGAGCCTAACTCATAAGCTATAAGTGCTGTGTATCCTCCGGCTTTAAGTTCGACAACGGGTGTACCGCCGAATTCTTTTATTTCTGAACTATTCATTTTTATTATCCTTTCAAATATTTTTACTAAACAGCCTATTACTGTTTTCACTCTTATTCTATCATATTTTTACTGTTTTGTCTATAATTATTATGTTATAATGCAAAAAAACAAGGCACACTTTTCAGCATACCTTGTTTAAAAGTTTTAAGCCTTCATTTCAAATTTATTATCATTTTCAGACATTTTTGAAGCTATCTGTGTCCAGTCGATATTATTTATCTTGTCCCACAGTTCATCAATAGAAGGAGCCTTGACCGAAGTTTTCAAAACATTTCTGTTTTTATGTCCTTTCATGCCGCCTTTTTCAGCCTTTTCGGACCTTTTCTTTTCGTCAAGCTCGCCGGCTTCCTTTTCCGCAGCCTCTTTTTCCGCCTTTTTCTTTTCCTCCGAGCGTTTTTCTCTCGCTTCATTAAGCTGTTCGGTCTGCTTTGCGGTCGATTTTTCAAGCTCAGCGAACATAGTCACCGTTCCGTTCTCATCGAAAGTAACGCCCACATTCTTTAATGTAACGCCGTCGCCGAGATCCTTATCCGGTTCATTGCCGCCGAATTCCTCGAATATCTTTCCGGACATAGCCGCAGCCGTTTCCATATTATTTATCTGCTTTTGTGCGAAATCGTCATCATTAGCCATTTTTTCAAGCTCTTCCGACGAGAACACTACCGAGACCTCCTTATCGCTTTGTGCCAGAAGTCCCTTAACATTATCTTCCTTATCGGCAACTATAAAATTATAATCCCCGTATTTTTTACGAAGTCCGTCCAGAAGATCCTGTGCCTTTGCAGAAAGCTTATCCTCGCTAGAGCCGACCTTTTTTGCGGCATCTGCTTTAGCGGTTTTCTTTCCTTTTACGTCTTTAACGCCGCCAAACAGCTTGTTGCCGAAGCCGTTTGAACCACTGATTCCATTCACTGCCATACTAAAACCTCCTTGCTTTATAGGCTGTGTGAGGTTTCACGCTCACACCATATCTCATAAAGACAATATTTCACGATAATATTATCCATCATTAATATACCATAAAACGATCATAATGTCAATATACACCGACATATTTTGGAGTTTTTCAGTAAAAACCGCAAATCAATTTGTAAATAGTCACAATTAAGAAAAATCGCCGCCGGTTTTTGTATATTATTTTCATAAAATTGTATTGCTATTTGTTTTTATATATGGTATAATATAGGTGCGACACAACTAAATATTTTTAAGAGTATACATCTTTAATGGGCTTACTGCGCTTTTACATAGGTAAAAGTGTACGCTCTGCTTTCGTGGTATCCTCATTATTTGGTATACTCTTATGGAAAGTTGTGTCGCAGCAATCGGAGTTGTGCATTTTTCGGTGCGTAGCTTCGGCTGCGCACTTTTTGTTTTCAGCATTATGCTGAACCCGTTTCGGGCATAATTGACTTAATTACCTTCATAAACTCACAATGGTCTCTTGCTCAAAAAAACAAGTCAATAATAGCATAATGCAGCAAAAACAAATTATTTACCAAAGGAGGAAATTTAAAATGAAAGTGAAAAAATTTTTATCAGCAGTCACGGCGGCAGTTTTGGCGGTCATGACATTCGGCGGTGTTATGCCGAAAATAATACCGGAAACAAACGAGATAATCGAAGTAAGCGCAGAACCGGCAGTTCCTAAATCTGACGGAAGTGTGACACGTTTTGAAAACAAAGTCACACTTTCAAGTGACACAGTAGTTACCGGCGATCTATTGCTTACCGAATGGGAAACAGTTAAAAACGGACAAACTGTTAAACATGAATTTGAATCTTTAGACCTAAACGGATATACATTAACTGTATACGGTAATCTTATCCAAAAATTAGGAACAATATATATCAACAACGGAACATTGAATGTTTTGGGTGATTACAAAATACAAAATGCTGTAACAAATAATGTCGGCGAAATAGAATATAAAAATTGCGAAGCTAGCCTGGTCTCTCAAAATAAACATGACAAAATAAATATTGGTGGAAACTTTGAAACACATAACGTCGAATACTGGTGCAGTTTTATTTACACGGATTTGATTATTGGCGGAGATGTATATCTTGATGGAAGAATTTTTTTTAGTTCTGAAAACGGACAGAAAACAACACTCACTAAATCTGGAACAATAAATATCTACTCAGACTATGGAACTAACGAAAGAGATGAAGAAAAAAACCTAACCTTTAACGAATTGGAGATTCCAAATGCTGATAACGTAGTTTGGGAAAAAAGCATAAGCGTTAGAAAATTACTAACCGATATAAATATTACACCTAAAAATTTAGAAAATATTTACATTGATTTGAACCAGAAAAAATTATCAATAAACGGCGATGTTAAAATGGAATACGGAAACATTGATATTAATGGCGGAATTTTGACAATCAGCGGAAATCTGATTCAAAAAGGAGATGAGTACCATACTACCACAACAATTAACATAAACAACGGAACATTAAATGTTTTGGGTGATTACAAAATACAAAATGCTATAACAAATAATGTCGGTGAAATAGAATATAAAAATTGCGAAGCTAGCCTGGTCTCTCAAAATAAACATGACAAAATAAATATTGGTGGAAACTTTGAAA
>CADBQZ010000048.1 GCA_902796865.1 uncultured Ruminococcus sp.
CACGCTTTTCCTTTGCCTTCATAGAGCTTGTAAGAAGCTCTGTTCTGACACCCAAAGGCTCTAAAAAGCGTCTGAACGTTTTAAGATGCTGATTGGCAAGTATCTCAGTTGGTGCCATTACTGCCGACTGGAAGCCGTTTTTATATGCAAAATAGCACACAGCTGCAGCAGCGGCAGTCTTTCCGCTTCCAACATCTCCCTGTAAAAGCCGGTTCATCGGGTATTCGGATACAAGATCGGCAGTCATTTCATCGACAGCACGTTTCTGCGCTCCGGTAAGACTGAACGGAAGACTCTCATAGAATTCATCTATGCCGATCATTTTCATTTTCTTGTTGGTCTGCTGACGGCTTTTCTTTTTAAGCGTAAGAAGCCCTAACTGCAATGTGAGAAGCTCATCGAAAGCAAGTCTTCGTCTTGCCTGTTCTGCATCTTCGCTGTTTTCCGGGAAATGAATGCTTTTCAGTGCGTGGGGGAGTGTGAGCAGATCATTTTCCATAAGGATATTTACAGGCATACAGTCAAACGGCTCTTTTTCGAGTATATCGACTGCCTGTTTCATATTCTGAAGTACTGCCCATGATGTAAGCCCTGTAGTAAGCGGATAAACAGGCTGTATAAGTGTTTCATCAGAGGTTATGACTCTTGGAGAATTTATCTCACGTCTGAGCGGAGTGCCGGAGACTTTGCCGTAAAAATAATACTCCTGTCCGGTCTTTAGCGCACGGAATCCATAAACGTTATTGTATATCACAACGGTAAAATCGTACATACCGTCTGTTGCGGACGCTTTGAATATACTAAGCCCCCTGCGTATCCGTATCTCAGGGAGCTTATTTGTTATAACGCCTTTGAAAACGGCGTATTCATTATTAACAGCTTCGGGCGGAGAGACAGGACAGCTGAAATCGACATAACTTCTCGGAAGATGATACAAAAGGTCATATACTGTCTCTATACCGAGCTTTTTGTAATATCCTGCCTTTTTTTCGCCTACTCCTTTGAGATACTGAACAGGCTTGAAAAGTCCTTCCACTGTCCTTTCCTCCTTTTGCTTTAAAATCTGTTGATATTTTGCTGCAGCTCGTATTTTTTTAAGATACGATAAGACATAGCTGTTACTCAGCGGAAATGATGTAATAATATACAGGCTGACCGCCGTTTAAAAGCATTATCTCAGCTTTTCCGTCGAATTTTGCTTCGAGCTGGCTTTTCAGTTCTTCCGCTTTACTTGCAGATACATCACAGCCGTACATTACTGTTATAAGTGAACTGTCGCCCTTTGCCATTTTTTTAACAAGTCTGTATGCAGCTTTGTTGACGTCTTTATCATTGAGTTGGAGCTTGCCGTCATTAAACGCAAGAACGTCTCCTTTTTTTATGTTTACGCCCTCATAATCGGAATCTCTTGCCGCATATGTAACGAGCCCTGTTGAGACTCCTTCGATAGCTCTTGTCATTTCAAGGCGGTTCTCGTCAAATGTCTGTGTATCGTCAAAAGCCATCATTGCAGCTATTCCCTGCGGTATGCTTCTTGTTGGTATGACACAAACGTTTCTGTCAGCAAGATTTACTGCCTGTTCTGCCGCCATTATTATGTTTTTATTGTTTGGTATAACAAATACCGTCTTTGCAGGAGTCGAAAGTATGGCTTTCAATATATCGTCTGTTGAAGGGTTCATAGTCTGACCGCCTTTTACGATGCAGTCTGCTCCGAGATCCCTGAACATATCTTCAATACCGCCGCCTGCTGCGACAGCAACAAATCCGTATTCATTTTCAGGCTTTGCAGGTGTAAATTTCACTTCCGAGAATTTTTTATCACGAAGCCGCATCTCCTGCTGTATACGCATATTTTCGATCTTAGGCTTCGGTTCATTTATAAAGCGTCCGAATTCAAGCCCTTTCTGAAGCGCAAGTCCGGGTTGATCGGTATGAACATGGACTTTTATTATCTCACTGTCCTCAACGACCACAACACAGTCGCCGATAGTCTCAAGATATGCCCTTAGCATAAACGAATCTTTACAGCCGGCATTCTTTTCAACGATATATTCAGTACAATAAGAATACTTTATATCTCCGTCATGATCGTCCTTTATCTCCGGTTCGATAGTAGTTTTCTTAGGCTTGTTTTCTTCAAGCTCCGGCATAGCCTCGCCTTTGAATATATTAAGCATTGCTTTATATATCATAACAAGTCCCTGACCGCCGGCATCGACTACTCCTGCCTTTTTAAGCACCGGAAGCTGTTCGGGCGTTTTGTCAAGAGCTTTCTGAGCCGCATCGCATACTTTTTCCCAGAAGACAAGCATATTCTTTTCAGTTGAAATACTTTCAGCTCTTTGTGCTGCTATCCTTGCAACAGTAAGAACTGTACCCTCTGTAGGGTTCATGACCGATCTGTAGGCGGCATCTGCACCCTCTTTAAGAGCTTTTGCGATATCTGAAGAAGATGCTTCCGAAAGTCCTTTGAAAGCCTTTGAATAACCTCTTAAAAGTATGGAGGTAATAACTCCGGAATTGCCTCTTGCGCCTCTGAGCATTGCTCCGGCGGCAATATCAGCAGCCTGTGAAACAGTGATGTTATCATCTTTCATTTCAAGCTCTCGTGCCGCAGCAGAAAGTGTCAGCGACATATTTGTACCTGTATCTCCGTCCGGTACAGGATAAACATTAAGCTCATCTATTTTAGTCCTGTTGTTTTTTATGCACACTGCGGCGGCTATTATTCCGTTTTTAAAAAGTTCACCTGTAAGCATATATCATATCTCCTTAGTTCACTATATCATCAACGTAAATATTTATTTCCGAAACAGTGTATCCTGTCTTTTCGGAAACGGCAAATTCGACCTTGCTGCGGATACTTTCTGCAACAGCAGGGATATTTGTCCCAAAGGTCACGACTATATGCAGATCAAGTATAAGTCCGCCGGCGCTTTCGTATATGCCTATACCGTCCGGTTCTTCTTTAAGCTTTAAAAGATCGCTTAGTAAATATCCGGTAAATCGAAAGCTTTTCATTCCGGCGACACCAAAACAGCCTGAAACAGTCTCTCGCACCAGCGAACGCATAAAGCGGTCTGAAACGGCGATCTTTCCCATGTAGTTTTCTTTTCCCTTCATGTTCCTCTCCTTTTTATATTGTATTATATATTTTTTAGCATAAAGCGAAGTGAAATGCTATAATAAATGCTTTGAATTTATTATAGCATATTACAAGTCTGATTACAAGTGAAAGCTGATTTCTTTTTAAAAATAAAAGGATCCCGAAAATCGAGATCCTTTTTAGTTATATAAAACTTA
Organism: uncultured Ruminococcus sp.; assembly: GCA_902796865.1. GTDB lineage: Bacteria > Bacillota > Clostridia > Oscillospirales > Ruminococcaceae > Porcipelethomonas. The sequence continues at coordinate 3,307 of CADBQZ010000048.1, forward strand.
TTATTTAGCAAGGTCTTCTACAGAGATCTTACCGATCATTGCTTCAACAAGCTTGAGAAGGTCGTCAGTACTGATGCTCTTATCATGTGTTACATCAGCCTGTACCTTAGCTTTTTCAATTGCATTCGGGATATCCGGCTTTTCAGCAAATGGATACTTGTTTTTGTTTGCAACATATTTAGCAAGTATTACGCCGTCGTTCGCTTTCGCAGCTGCTCCGTCAAGATCAACGTCGCCATAAAGAAGATCATCGCTCCCTGTATAATCCGAGATAATCTCGTCGGTAGTCTTCGGAGTTGAAGTGGAAACTGAAGGCTCTTCTGTCGGAGGTACTGTTGTAACTATTGTTGTTGTAGTTGTTGAAGAACCTGTAGGATCTTCTGTTGTAGGAGCTGTAGTTGTTTCCTTTGGCTTAGGATCCGGTTCGCTGTCGTTAAGCTGACCGTATACTATTCCGCATCCGACTGTTGACATATATACTTTTCCGTATTCGTCCATATCACCTACGATATAGTTTCCGTTTCCTGTACCGCCGTAAAGATATTTTGCATTTATACATTCCCATGTCTTGCCGGCATCTTCTGAACGGTAGATACCCTCAGGATCGCTGTCAGCAGGTTTTCCGAAGATATAAAGTACATTTACATCGCCCTTATTCTTAGGAGCACCATAGCCTACGCACTTAGCGTACGCAACAGTTTCAAGATGCTCTACAGTAGCACCCTTGTCGGAGATGAGGAAAAGACCTCTGTTTGCACCTGCAAGAACTACTGTGCCGTCACCGAGATAAGCAAGATCGCCTGTGTGTTCAAACTTCCATGTGAGTTCCCAGTTGTAAGGACAAATGCGTACTTCCTTGAAAGTTGCGCCGTAGTCTTCGCTAATAAAGTATGAATAATGTGATTCATCATAAGTAGGTTCTGTCTTTGTTTTGTCAGATGACCAGTACTCATTGTGCTGTGCACCTACTGCGTAAACTGTCTTAGGATCATCTGGGTCTACCAGCATATATACGCCCTTGTTTACCTGTATGCCACTGCACTTGTTCCATGTTGCGCCAAAGTCGTCAGTGTAAGATGCTGCGCCGCCTGTACTTGAGTTGAATATTCTTACTGTGCCGTCTGAAAGCTCTGTGATAGCAAGCTTGCCGCCTGCACAGGCAGCTTTGAATGCTGTCCATGTCTTACCACGGTCAAGTGTATAGTATCCTGAACCTGTGTTATTGCCGTCACCGTTAGCTGTTCTTGCCCATATGTCTGTATTTGAAGGGCAAACTGCAATAGCAGAAGTCGAGCCCATATTTGGCTTGTACTGTTCTGGTATTTCGCTTGTATTTTCGTGAGCGAATCCGTCATAGTCTCCGATAGCTGAAAGATCGAGACCATCAGCTGTACTTACAAAGTCGAGTGATACGCACTCTTCAACGCCGTCCG
>CADBQZ010000049.1 GCA_902796865.1 uncultured Ruminococcus sp.
GCCGACTACAACAAAGACGAAAAGAAAAATGTGATAGACGCTATGGAAATAGCTAAAGACTTGGCGAAAGATAAAAATAAATAAGTAAAAACAAAAAAGTATTAAAAACATCGTAGAGTTTTTTGAATTATCTACGTTTATATAAATAGAGGGGAAATCCACTGCATAATTGTTTTAATAAATTACCGATAAGGAAATAAGTATTGCATTTTTTTGGAAAATGTGGTATGATTTTATTGTTAAAAAGTTATCAAAGAGGTGATAGGAAATGATTACATAAACATATGCTGTACAAAAAAAGTTTAAACTATATAAATAACGTTTTTGTAAACTTTTTGTGCAGTATTTGAGTACTAAGTAAGATAGGAGTAGTGATAAGTATGAACAAATACGCAAAATATATATTGTCGGGAGCTATGTGTTTAACAACTGTATTCGGTGGGAATTTGCTTACAAACAGTAACAGCATAGAGCAGATAAGCACATCAGTATATGCCGAAGAATCTGTACAATCGGGTACTTTCAAGAGTGGGCTTACATGGACATACAAAAACAGAGTGCTTGTTATTGATGGCAGCGGTACGCTGAATGAACAGGAATATCTTAATACAAGAAGCAAGTATGATGTTGGGGCTGTGGTAGTCGGTAAAGATGTTATGCTGCCCATAATAGATGATGAAGATGTTAAAATATCTCTGTTCATTCAGAGCGAAGCTGATGAAGCGTTTTCTCACTTGAAGCTTTATACATACAAAGGCAGCGATACAGAAACAAAACAGCATGAAATGGCTGAGTCTCTCGCCGCAAATGACAGAGCAAGAGGGGCGAATGTTTCAGCGCAGGACTATCTGAACAGATATGTTGTGAACATCATAGACGATGATACAGACCCATTTTCGGTCGAATGTGCTGAAAGTCAGAAAAATGCCAAGATGAAAACAGGAACGCTCGAAAAAAGCAATGCGGTTTGGTCATATAAAAACAGAGTGCTTGTTATAGACGGAAACGGAATGCTTGATGAAAGTGAATTCAGTCAGCTCAGAAGCAGTCTTGATGTTGGTGCAGTCGTTATAGACAGGGGTGTTCAACTCCCTGTTATCGAAGAAGAAGATATAGTGCTGTCACTGTTCATTCAAAGAGAAGCTGATGCTGCATTTTGCAATTCTTATCTTTATACTTATTCGGGCAGTGATGTTGAAAAGGTACAGCATAGAATGGCTGAATCACTGGCAGAAAATGACAGAAAAAATCGTGGCATAGAAACTACTGCACAGGATTACCTTGACAGATATGTTGTGAATATCCTCACGGATGGTGCAGACCCGTTTGCTGTAGAATGCAAAGAAAAAAGAAATAAGCTGCCTACCGTCAAAAGCGAGGTCGTAGACGGTATGCTCTGTACTTATTTGACAGCGCAAAAAAGGCTTACCATAACAGGTGAAGGCGAATTGAAAAAAGCAACGCTTGATGCTCTTATGAAAAAGTATAGTGTGGATACCGTAACCTTTTTAGGGGAGATAACACTCGAAAATAATGAGCTGTTAAAGACAATCACAGATACAAACGGCACCGAATACAGAGTATATACCTATAAGGATTCGCCTCTTTATAGGCAGTATTATTCATTGCTTGCGGATGAAGATCTATCAGAAACCGATTATGTGCTTAATGTAATAGACAATAACGATCCGGAGGGTAATACAGAACCTATCGTGACAACAACCTCCCCGATCAATACTGATCGCTCGCATATTAGTTCAACGACTGTAACAACAGTTACGACTGTCCCTGAAAATTCAAAAACATCGCTCATAACGACTGAAGCAAATGTTCCTAAAGTGGTCTCCGGCGATGCCAACGGTGACAACTCTCTTAACGTTCAGGACTGCTCGTTTATAGCCCAGGCACTTGCGAACAGAAAAGGCGACACGCTCCCAGAATCAGCCGACTACAACAAAGACGGGAAGAAGAATGTTATTGACGCTATGGAGATAGCTAAAGACCTTGCTAAGAAGTTTAGTTGATGAAAAGTTGGTGTAAAAGGAGAAAATCTAAATGAAAAATTTTAAAAGTATAATTGCAGGAATATCGGCTTTAACAATGCTGCTATCGGGCACAATGTCAGCAGTAGCATTTCCAACCTCTTACGAGCAAGGCAGCAATGAATATGAGGAATACCGCAGCAGTCTCACATCAGTGCCATATCAGGACAAGCTTGTCGAGCTGCTAAGTACTGCTTATCCAGATTTGAAAATACATAATGTTTATTATAATTCCGGCTGTAGTGATGAACTTTTCAAAGACGTAAAATTCGACACTGAGAAATATACTTATGTAAACGAATACAAAATGGAAATAGATGACCCAAATAACAATACACCGAGTGGCTACAGAAGATTTATAGGCACAAGACTTTACTTTAATCAGCTAAACGATATGGACGGAGCCGGTGGAGTACTTCCTGCTTCTGTTGATGAGATGAATGATTTTCTTAAAGAAAACGGCTATAACGCATTGATCGAAGTGAAACAGCTTTATTCTCAGGGCGAGGACGGCATCGACAAGCTGTATATAACATACGGCGATGAAGTTGATACAAAGAGCATGGTCGATATTTTGTATGCACTATATAAAAAATATGATTTGGAACCACATCAATACGGTCTTGATTCAATAGTTATAGCCGGTGCTTCTCTCAGCGAATGGGAACAAGGTGATCCTGTATATGATGCTATTGGCGATGCCAACGGTGACAACTCTCTCAGCGTTCAGGACTGTGCTTTTATAGCAAAGGCGCTTGCAAACAGAAAAGGCGACACGCTCCCGGAATCCGCCGACTACAACAAAGACGAAAAGAAAAATGTTATTGACGCTATGGAGATAGCTAAAGATTTGGCGAGAGATAAAAATAAATAACAGATCGACCTTTCATGATCGCTTATCCCTTTCATATTA
>CADBQZ010000050.1 GCA_902796865.1 uncultured Ruminococcus sp.
CAGGCGTTGCAGTTGCAGTTGCAGGTCTTGTAACAGCAGGTGCTGCAGCAGTAGTTCTTAAGAAAAGACACTAATTCATAATTAGTACTTTCTTATAAAAAGCTCTCTTAAAAAAGAGAGCTTTTTTTATTACAATTATTTTCGGCAAAGTGTTGAAATCCTACTATTTTTGTAGTATAATAAGAAAAAGAATATCAAAGAGGTAGGTATTATGCAAAAAATTTTAGGATATATGAGAAAAGCGATACAGGATTATGACCTGATAAGTAATGGTGACAGGGTCGCTGTAGGCGTTTCCGGCGGAAAAGATAGTCTTGTCCTTCTTAGGGGACTTCAATGGCTCAAAAGGTTTATAGGTATTGATTATGATCTGGTCTGTATTACACTTGACCCAAAATTTGAAGGAAAAACAGGAGATTACTCGGCTATAGAGCGTATGTGTGCCGAGCTTGAGATAGAGTATCATCTGGTCCCTACCAGGATAGGTGAGATAGTTTTTGATGTGAGAAAGGAAAAGCATCCATGCAGTCTTTGCGCTAAAATGCGAAGAGGTGCTTTGCATGAATCAACGGTTCAGTTCGGATGCAATAAGCTGGCGTTAGGACATCACTTTGATGATGCTGTTGAGACATTTTTGATGAATCTTTTCATCGAAGGAAGGATAGGATGTTTTGCACCTAAATCTTATCTTTCAAAGCGTGATATTACTCTTATAAGACCTTTAGCGCTTGCACCCGAAAAAGAGGTCAGACGTGCTGCAAGAGAGCTTGAACTTGATATAGTAAAGTCTAAATGCCCTGCCGACGGACACACACGCCGTGAAGATATGAAAAATTTCATTGCGGAGCAAAACAGGCTCAATCAGGGCTTTGCAGAACGTGTATTCGGTGCCATGAAAAGAGCTAACATTGACGGCTGGGGTGTTGAAAGCAAATAGATATAAAAAATCGTCTCCTTTTGGGAGACGATCACTGTTCGTAGAAAAGTTTGAATTTTAAGTATATAAGGGAACGCTCTCTCTTGCAGAGCGTTCCCTCTTTAAAAAAGCCCCACCGGGGCTTTTTTAAATTCACCCTTTGCAGAGCGCCCTACGGCTTCAAGGAGTTCGCCCTCTGCGGAGGGCGACAGGGACGCCGTCCCTTGACCCTGCAAGCTTTTGAAAAAGCTTGACCAAAACTTTTATATTTAAATTCTTTAGTTTTTATTAAAAAAAAATCGTCTCTTTCAGGGAGACGATTTTTCTATTTGAAGTTTTTTCATATCATGGAAGTTCAGCCATAGCTTCGCCGATATGTGTGATCGAATCGGCATCTACCATAAAGCCTGTATACTCACCGTTTTTAAAAGCATAGTAGCTGTCACCTGATTTTGTATACTCGATCAGGTTTTCACTTCCGTCCGCCATATTATATTTTATTGAAAGCGAAGGATCGTTTTCAGGCTGTGCTTTCTTATCGAGAGTGTCTGCTTTCAGTGCATTAAAGCTATTGAAAAATGAGATGTATTTTGCTTTTAGCTGTGTCTTTTCATCTATTTCAGAGCTTTCGTCTGTAACGTTGACGCTTGTATCGGCTTTGAAATACTCAGAATTAATGTCGAGTGTCTTTTCAGAGCCTTCATATTTTACTTCGACCGTTTTGATATCCTGCTTATCCGGCGAGAATATAGTTGTATCTATCATGTCGATAGTAGTGCTTCCGAGGACAGTGGCTGTGTTCTTTTCAAACGTTATTACCTGTCCGTTGTTTGCACAGAGCGCATATGTCGATTTTCCATCATCGGTATCTTTACCGAATATAACTTTGTAATTCTTTGAATCGGTATTCATCTCGAAAACGAATGTTGGTTTGTCAAAGCCGTATTTCGGGTAATCGGATTCTTTACATCCTTCTTCAATAAATGCGTTTAACTGGTCTTTTACAGCAGCAGTCAGATACTGGTCAACTGTTGACAAGAATACTGAATCATCTTCAAAAGGCTTTATCATTTTCCAGCTTTCATCGCTTTGTTTCTGCATAGAAAAGAGTATGTTTTCGTCTGATTCGGAGCCTTTCCAGAGGGTAAAGCTTGTTACATCGTATGTTGAGCATGAATATGGGAAAACGCTTTTGAGCGAGTCCTTGTTAAGTGAAAGCAATACGCCTGTAGCAAAATCGACAAGATAAATATTATCGTCCCCTTCTTTCATTACATAATAGTACTCATTAGTCGGTGACGAATTGCCTACAAGCAGAGTATAGCTTTCATCAGAAGAAGTATATGCTGTAAGCTTTATAGGCTTATCAAAGCCGTATTTCTGGCTCTCTTTATCATCGAGTATATCGGTGGCTTTAAGAGTGGACATATATTGTATCGCATTCATAACTGAAGTATCGTTCAGAGCAAAATCTGCATCAGAGATAGTCCAGTATCCGACGTGATCATCATACTGTGCTGTAAATTTTCCGCTTTCATTTTCAATGTCCAGTTTTTTTACTGAATCTTCATCAAAATCAAACAATACAAGTTTTTCTTCTTCAGCTTTCTTGTTTTTTTCGCTTTTATCGCTGATATAGTTTGCTGTAAAGAATATCGCAGCGGCAGCCGCAACAACGGCTAACATTATGATAACAGCTATCTTTATATGCTTCATTATGAGTTTCTCCTTTTAAGCCATATTATAATGCCTGCGAGGGCAACGATAACCGGTGCGGAGACGATTATGCCTATCATGAAGTTTGTATCGCTTTCTGTTTCGAGCGTCATATAGTCGAGCGTCTGTATCTTTTCAGGTATACCCATGTCTATATCGCTTCCTGCCATCCAGTCGATAGTGTTGATATAGAGCATAAAAGGTACTGTTGCATACGCTTCTACTTCGGCACTGTCATCAATAAATTCAGCGTTAGGCATTACTACGATCTTTGAATTGTTTCTTGTAGGGTCTTCAGAATAAGCAGACAGCCAGAATGTTGAATTCATATTGATTGCGGATATCTCCTTATCGCTTTCTCTGTGCTTTGTTCCGCCGTAAGCTTCTACTTTTGCAGTGTCAGATGTCTGCATAAGAGGACAGATGTTGAGCGAATTGTAGTTTGCACCATTGTATTCAAAGAATGTTCTTGATTCAGGGAGATAAACGGCAAGGTTTGCGGTATCTTTTATTAACTGAGATGTAAGGTCTGTGAGATCCTTATTTGATTGTGTGCTCGTATTGAGTCCAGTTATATCATAGTTTGCGCCTGTATTTTCGTTTGTGGAATTGATGTCAACAAGCTCTGCTGTTATCTGGTATTTGTTATTTGAAAGGTGGCGTGAAGTATCCGTTTCGTATACTATGTCATAGTCCATACCGATACAGTACTCATGCATTATATCAAGAAGATTTTCAAAGTCTGTTTCTGTATTGAGCGGTGACATGAGCAGCGAAAGATTTCCGCCTTTGTCAAGGTAATCATCAAGCTTTTTCTTTTCATCAGCGCTTATATCTACCTGCGGTGCAGCTTCTATTATAATAGCGGCATCTTCCGGTACTGAAACGGCTGATGTAAGGTCAAGCTCTTTTGCTTCATAATTGTTGTTTTTAAGGCTTTTTGTGAATGTTGTGAAGTTGTCTTCGATAGTTTTCTCGCCGTGTCCTGCAAGGAAGTATACAGACGGTCTGAATTCATCAACGACCGCTTTTACGGCACCTGTTATTATATTTTCACCGTAGAAGATCTTTGATGTAGCGGTGAAGTTGCCTGATGAATCATATTCACCGTCATAATAGTACATATCAGAAGCGGGGATCTTTTTGCTTACATCACCGCACTTTACAACTATGTCACCTTCTTTGAGGTTAAGATAGTTATCAGGATTGAGCTCGTTTAATATATCTGGATTTTCATTCGGGTCGATATCGTGAAGAGTTATATGCTCAAAAGAATCATAATCCTCTATAAGAGTTATAAATTCTCTTATATCTCCCGAATCCTTCTGATTTTTCATATCTTCAAGCTCCATAAGGAGATAAATGTCAACGTCTTTGTTGAGATTTTTAAGATAGTCCTTTGATGTATCACTCATTGTATACATATGATTTGTTGTCATATCAAGCTTTATATCAAAGAATGATACTGCAACATTTATAAGTATAACTATTGCAAGAAGCATTATTGCAAATCCCCATGCAAGGGTAGTAAATTTCAGATTCTTTTTTGATTTTTGTCCGTTCATTTTGCTTACCCCCTGCTCCAGCGTTTTTTCTCAATAGAGATGATAGTGAATCCAAGGAACATTATTGTCGCTGTTATAAAGAATATAATATCGCCAAGTCCCATGATGCCTTGTGAAAAGTTTTCAAAGCGTTCTTCCGTAGAAAATGCACCTATTATCTTTGCGGCTTTCGGAAGGCTCTGGAAAAGACCACTGTTTTTGATATTGTCTATAAAAAGAAGTATTATCATAGCGCCTTCACCAAGGATAGCAGCGATGATAGGACTTTCGGTAAATGACGACATAAGCATACCGATAGATATGCAGACAAGTCCCCATAAGAAGAATCCGGTATATCCGCATATAAGGCTTGAGATCATTACATCACCGGTCATGGCTGTTATTATCGGATAGAAATTGGTCAGTGCTATCATCATGAGAAATACTGTAGAGACTGCTAAAAATTTTGCAGCAACTATCTGAAATACGTTAAGAGGGCTTGTCATGAGAAGCACTTCTGTACCGCTTTTGCGTTCATCAGCGAATGTACGCATTGTGAGAGCAGGTATCAGAAATATAAAATAGAAAAAGTTGTTGTAAAAAATGTTTGAGAACGAAAATTTATATTCAGTTCCCGAAAGATTGGCAATGCCGTTTATAAATGGTATCGCAAATATGAGCAGGAAAAGCGCTGCGATAACATATGCAAATGGTGAAAAGAAATATGAGCGCAGTTCCTTTTTATAAAGAGAAAACATATTATTTATCCTCCTTTGATCCGTCGTTTTGCTCGTCCGAAGCTTCCGCTTCATCGTCATATTCATCAAGAAGGTCTTTAAGACCTTTCTTTCTCGGAGGCTGAGCAGTGAGTTTTACGAATACTTCTTCGAGGTTAGGCTTTTCGGTCGAAACTTCGTCTATCTCAAAGTCATTCTTTACAAGAGCTGTCATAATATCTTTTCGTACACCGTCGTCCTTTATCTCGATCTTGTAAGTATAAACGCCTTCGTCTTCCATAGAAGCATCGATTATATTTACAACACCGTCTATGTTTCTTATACATTCGGTAACATCGCTCTTTTTGCCGGTTATCTTCATAAGGAGTATGAGTGCGCCGCCAAGACTGTCTTCAAGGTTCTTGATAGTGTCTATCGCACGGACTTCACCATGACTTATGATAACGACTCTTTCGCATACCGCCTGTATCTCAGCGAGTATGTGAGAACTCAATATAATAGTATGATCCTTTTTAAGAGAGCGTATAAGATTTCTTACTTCGATGACTTGATTCGGGTCAAGACCTACCGTAGGCTCATCCAGGATAAGATACTTAGGGTCGCCTAGTATTGCCTGTGCAAAGCCGACACGCTGACGGTAACCTTTTGAAAGGTTACGGATAAGCCTGTTTTCAACGTCTTTGACTTTGAGCTTGTCCATAGCGTTTTCGACCTGTGCTTTTCTTTCGCTGCGCTTTATGCCTTTTATGCCGGCGCAGAAGAGAAGATATTCTTTTACCTTCATATCAACATATACAGGCGGTATCTCAGGGAGATAGCCTATCATGCGTTTTGCTTTGGAAGGTTCCTGTGCGATGTCGATGCCGTCGATAAGGACATTTCCTGCTGTGGAGGGAAGGTATCCTGTAACAATATTCATTGTTGTAGACTTTCCGGCACCGTTGGGACCTAAAAATCCAAGTATCTCGTTGTCAAGGACCGAAAAGGTTATATTCCTGACAGCGGCATTTTTGCCGTAGTACTTGGTGAGATTTTTAATTTCTATCATTTATCTACCATACCTTTCATTAGTGAAAAATGTAAAAACATACACACTATATTATCTCAAAAAAATATGAATGAGATATTAACAAAATGTAACTAAAGTGTGAATAAAGAAGTTATATGACCATTTTGTCATTATACTCAAATATTATAGTATATATTTGTGAAATCCGAGTGAAATCTGCTTGTCGAATGAATGAATTAAGGAATATGAAAGTGTCTGAATGCACAAAAAATGGGTATAGGTTTGGGCGGCATTGTCAAAGTGCACAAAACACAAACGGCTTTAATATGCAACCATACAAAATTATATTTATTGGTGATATGAAATTGGTGAAACTGTTGACAATCGGTGAAAACTGTTTTATAATAGAAGCATAAGATATTTATGATTTTATGTGTCTGCTTTACAGGCACTTAAAAATTGTAAAATACATGACATCTTTTGCTTACGGGTGTTATGAGTACGAATTAAAATCAAACCAACAACTTTCGAGAGAGGGGAAAAGACTAATGATAATCAAGAAGAAAAAGGCTGTAGTTGCAGCAATATTATCAGCAGCAATGACAGTCTCAGCTATTATGCCGGCAGTATCAGCAGCTGGTACAAGAACAAAGCCTGAAAAGTACGGTGACGGAACATATGCACAGAGATTCCTTTCACTTTACGATGACGTTATTACAAACGGTAACACAAACGGATATTTAAGTGATGCAAACGCACCTGCCGGCGGTTTCGGCGTTCCTTATCACTGTGTAGAAACACTTAACATCGAAGCTCCTGACTATGGTCACGAAACAACATCAGAAGCTATGTCATACATAGTTTGGATGGCTGCTATGAGAGATAACATCGGTAACAAGGCAGCTAAGGGCGAACTCAAGGATGAAAACGGCAATGCTATCAATGCTTCAAACGAGGGCGATCTCGCTAAGGCATGGAAGACAATGGAAGTTATGATCCCTAAGTTCCAGGAAGGCTTTATGGGTCACGCTGATCTTTCAGCTCAGTACTCACAGGAACACGATCAGCCGGAAGAATATCCAACACCTCAGGATGATAAGAACACTGGTGAGAACCCACTTGCAAGCGTGTTCAGCAACACATATAGAAATGACGGCGGCCTTTACCTCATGCACTGGCTCGCAGACGTAGATGACTGGTATGGCTACGGTCAGGATACATCATACAGAGGTGCAAACGGACCTGGAAAACTCGTATTCATCAATACATTCCAGCGTGGTGCTCAGGAATCATGTTGGGAAACAGTTCCGCACGCTTGTGTTGAAACATTAAGATGGGGTCAGGTCGGCAAAGGCGGCGTTAAGGCTGTATTCTCTGCACAGGGACAGGAGCCGCCGGCTTCATGGTCATATACAAACGCACCTGACGCAGAAGACCGTGCTATCCAGGGTGCTTATGCAGCTGCTAGATGGGGTGTTGGCGACAGCAATGTTCTCAGCTTAGCAGGTAAGATGGGTGACCAGCTCAGAAATAATATGTTCGATAAGTACTACAAGCCTATCGGTACTCAGAACGAAAAAACACCTCAGGATAAAGGCAATCCATATTCAGGCGCTCACTACCTCATGTCATGGTATACTTCATGGGGCGGCGCTAACGACGGTGCTTGGGCATGGCAGATCGGTGCCAGCCACTGTCACGAATTCTATCAGAACCCACTCGCAGCTTATGCGCTTCTCAACAACAAGGATATGAGAGCAGGTATGAAGAGTGGTCAGCAGGCAGTTACAGACTACGAGAAGTCACTCCAGACACAGCTCGAATTCTATCTCTGGCTCCAGTCAGAAGATGGTCCTATTGCCGGCGGTGCTACATCATCATGGCACGGAAGATATCTCCCTTACAAGTATCTTGCTGATGCTGATGCTGAGTACATTGCTAAGTATGGCACAGATATTCCTACAGAATTCAACAAGATGGCTTATCAGGAACACCCTGTATACGCTGACCCAGGTTCAAACCACTGGATCGGTAACCAGGTATGGGCTGTACAGCGTCTCGCTGAACTCTACTATGATATAAAGACAAATCCATCAGAAACTTCTGCTAAGATCAAGGTTGGCGGACTTTCAATGGAAGACGCTCTTGCTAAGATCCTCGACAGATGGGTAGCTTGGTTCCTCGACGAAGAAAAGTCACAGACAAAGCTTATCGGCGAAGATGATTACCAGATCCCTGCATCACTTGACTGGTTCGGTCAGCCTGAAACATGGAAGGGCGCATACAACGAAAAGAATGGCGTAACTTGCAAAGTAACAGCAGTTGGCAGCTCTGACCTCGGTTGTGTATCATCACTTTGTAACTCACTCATCTACTACGCAAAGGCTAACGGCGTAAAGACAGAAGCAGCTTACTCAAGCAACAATACAGACAATCCTTCAAAGGCACTTCACTTAGCTCATGAACTTCTTGACCGTGAGTGGAGAGCAGCTCGTGACAATATTGGTCTTTCAATAACTGAACACAACGGTTCAATGTGGAGACTCTTCGAGCAGGAAGTTTGGGTTCCTACATGGATCAACGGCACAATGCCTAACGGTGACCCACTCAAGAATGGTGCTACATTCTTAAGCATACGTTCACAGTATAAGACAGATGCTAAGGTTCAGGAATTCGAGAAGGTTTATAACGAAGCTAAGGCTAAGGGCTATGAAGGCGGAAGCGAAGGCATGACAGAAGCTCTCGAAAGCGTTGACCTTAACTACCACAGATTCTGGCACGCTGGTGATATCATGCTTGCTCTCGGTACAATGGCTGATCTCTATCCTGATATGGAAGTTGACAAGAGCAGCGAAGATAAGCCGGAAGAAAAGGATCTTGTTATAGAAAATGAAGAGATCACAGTTGAAGTTGATAAGACTGAAACTATAAAGACAAACAGAGACGATGCAACATTCAAGAGCAATGATGAATCAGTTGCAACAGTTGATGCTGACGGTAAGGTAACAGGTAAGGGCGAAGGTAAGACCACTATCACAGTAACTACACCTGACGGCAAGACAGGTACTGTAACTGTAACAGTAACTCCTGCTGGCGAAGATATTCCTACAGGAAGCCTTGATCCTAACGAAGATTACCTCTACGGTGACGTTGACCTTGATGGTGCAGCAGCAGCAGTTAACGACCTCGTTCTCCTTTCAAAGTTTATAGCTAACAAGACAAAGTATGACCTCTTCCCAGAAGATGCTAAGAAGCACAACAAGTCACTTGTTCAGGCTAACGTTGAATACGATGAGGCAGTTGATACAGCTGACCTTCTGAAGCTTGTTGAAGCAAATCTTAAGAAGATCGGTCTTAAGGATCTCGGTCCGCAGAAATAATTTCATTTGGTTTTTCATTTTAATTCCTTTTTTATAATTCCTAATCACATTAAATCCGACCTTTATTCAGTTAAGGGTCGGATTTTTTTGCGATAATCTCTTGATTTATCTTTGCAAAAATGCTATAATAAAGTGATAGTATATTATTGATCAGGAGGTGTTTGGCAATTGCTGCAAAGTATGACCGGATACGGCAGGGAACAGCTGCTTATAAACGGACGTGATATAACCGTTGAAATAAGGTCGGTTAATCATCGCTATTATGAATTTTCATCGAGAGTACCTCGAGTTTACGGCTATCTTGACGAAAAGCTCAAAAGCTTTGTGAAAAATAGTGTTTCAAGAGGCAAGATAGAAGTCAGCGTTACCATAAACAATATAGAAGGACGGACCGCTGCAGTAAGCATTGACAGGGATCTTGCGTTGGAATATCTTAAAGCTCTTCGTGAAGCAAATGAAGCACTCGGATTGGAAGATGATGTGACGCTTTCAATGATGACCAGATTTTCTGATATTTTTTCTGTTCAGAAGCTTGCCGAGGACGAGGAACTTATCTGGAATGATGTGAAGACTGCCGCTGAGAAGGCTTTGGAAAAATTTGTGGAAATGCGCCGCACAGAGGGCAGTACACTTAAAAAGGATCTTCTTGAAAAACTTAAGAATATTGAAAATACGCTCGGTACAGTTGAGGAACAGGCACCAGTAACGGCTGAAAAATACCGTGAAAAGCTGTTTAAAAAGTTAAAAGAAGTGCTTGAAGAAAAGGAAATCGACGAGCAGAGGATAGTTACAGAAGCAGCTCTGTTTGCTGAAAAAATAGCTATTGATGAGGAAACTGTAAGGCTCAGGAGCCATATCGCACAATTTCGTGAGCTTGTCGAGTCGGAAGGCCCTGTTGGAAGAAAGCTTGATTTTCTTGTTCAGGAGTTCAACCGTGAGATAAATACAATGGGTTCAAAGGCACAGGATGTGAAGATCACAAAATGTGTCGTTGATATGAAGTCAGAGGTCGAAAAGATCAGGGAACAGATACAGAACATAGAATAGCGGAGTGGTCATGAAACTTATCAATATAGGTTATGGAAATATGATCTCGTCGTCAAAGCTCGTTGCAGTGGTAGCTCCTGAATCGGCACCGATAAAAAGACTCATTCAGGACGCAAGAGACAGAGGCGAGCTTATAGATGCGACTTACGGCAGAAGGACAAGAGCTGTTGTGGTCATGGACAGCGGACATATAGTTTTGTCGGCTGCTTCTACCGAGGCATTGACTGGAAGATTATCAGACGGGGAGGACGAAGGAAATGAAGAATAAGGGAAGAATGATCGTCGTTTCTGCGCCGTCAGGATGCGGAAAAGGAACTATCCTTGCCGAGATATTAAAAAGTGACAAGTTCTATTACTCCATATCGGCAACAACAAGAGCTCCCAGAGAGGGAGAAAAAGATGGGGTCAATTATCACTTTATAACAAAAGAGGAATTTGAACGGCAGATAGAAAACGGCGGTATGCTTGAATATGCAGAATACTGCGGTAATTACTATGGTACACCTAAAAAGATACTTGAAGAAAAGATGAACGAGGGTATAAATGTTATCCTTGAAATAGAGGTACAGGGTGCTATGAAGGTAAGAAAGTTAGTGCCAGATGCCGTATTCATATTCATAGTTCCGCCGAGTATCTCAGAGCTTGAAAGAAGGCTCAGAAAGCGTGGAACAGAGACTGATGACGTTATCGCAAAGCGTGTCGCTGAGGCGGCAGGCGAGATAAAAAAAGCTCCCGATTACGATTATATAGTTGTAAACGGCGATCTTGATGACGCAGTTGATGATTTTAAAAAGATAATAAGAGCAGAGGAAATGAAGTCTGCTTATTCAAAAAATATTATAGATGAGGTGCTTGAAAATGCTTAGACCGGCTGCAACACAGTTGATATCAAAAAACGACAGCTATTATTCACTTGTTATAGGCGTTGCAAAACGTGCAAGAGAGATAGCAGATGAACTTTACAAGGAAGGCAAGGTGCTTGAAGAAAAGCCAGTTAAGACTGCCGTTGAGGAACTTGCCGCAGGAAAATTCCGCATAGAGGAATATACAGGCAAAAAAGAGGAAGAGGCTGAAACAGAGCAGGCTTCTGAACAGACAGAAGATGTTTTGGAAAATTCAGACGGGAATGAAGAGGTTCAGGAAACTGCTGAAGCTCAGAAAAATGATAACACAGACGAACAGATGCCGGGTGTTCAGCAGCCGTTCGGATTCTGATAATAAAGAGGGCTTTGAACGTTGGCAGTAAAAGCTTTTGTTGCGGTAAGCGCTGCAACTGCCGCTTTTGATAAACCGTTTACCTATCTTGTTCCGGACAGCATTTCAAAAAAAGCTGTAAGAGGTTCAAGAGTGCTTGTGCCTTTTGGCAGAGCTAATAGAAAAAGGGTAGGGCTGATACTTGATGTCATGCCTGCTGATAAAAACGAAAATATATCCGGACTTAAATACATTTTTTCTGTGGTCGATGATACACCGGTCTTGAATGAAGAAATGATGGGGCTTGTACTGTGGCTCAGGGAGAATACTTTCTGCACATATTTTGATGCTGCAAAAGCGCTTCTTCCTTCGGGTATGAATATAA
Organism: uncultured Ruminococcus sp.; assembly: GCA_902796865.1. GTDB lineage: Bacteria > Bacillota > Clostridia > Oscillospirales > Ruminococcaceae > Porcipelethomonas. The sequence goes on from CADBQZ010000050.1 coordinate 11,929, forward strand.
AGCTTACTGAAAGCTATAAGCTTGCTGAAATCCCTGACATGGGAGAACTTGACGAAAGCGAAATAGAGTGCTTAGAGTTTATAAAAGACAGCAGTGATATAAACAAAGCGGTATCTTCTCTTAAAGAACAGGGGAAAGAGAAGGCTTTGAGATCACTTATAGAAAAAGGCTTTATTGTTAATAAGTCTGACAGCAGACAGAATGTCGGAGACAGTACTATTAAAATGACTGCTGTTTCAGAAGATTATAAAGCCTGTCCCGATAATTATAAACTTACGGTAAAACAAAAGGCACTTGTTAAAACGGTCATGGAAAGTGAAAGTGAGCTTTCGGCAAAAGAAGCTTGTTATCTCAGCGGTGCAGGCATTAGCGTTTTTAAAAAGCTTGTTGAAAAAGGCGTCCTCAGAGAATACGACGTTGAAGCATTCCGTCAGGTAAAAGTTGAAACAGATAAAAGCCGGAGCACGGCAGATATAATCCTTACCGATGAACAGCAGACTGTTTATGACAGAGTAAGCGATGTTATGGATGAGAATAAAGCTCATTGTTTTTTGCTTCACGGCGTTACGGGAAGCGGTAAGACATCTGTCTTTGAAAAACTGATAGAAAAATGTCTTATATCAAAAAGGCAGGCTTTAGTGCTTATCCCTGAAATATCGCTCACGCCGCAGACGGTAAGGCGCTTCAGAGAGCTTTTTGGTGAAAGAGTAGCGGTGATACACAGCGGTCTTTCAGCAGGTCAAAGGCTTGATGAACATAAGCGGATAAAAAGAGGGCTTGCGGATATAGTCGTAGGTACCAGAAGCGCAGTATTTGCTCCGCTCGATAATATCGGTCTTATAGTAATAGACGAAGAGGGCGAACGCTCATATAAATCGGACAGTTCGCCACGGTACAGCGCTATAGATGCGGCAAAAAAACGCTGCCGGGATCATAAGGCGGTACTTTTGCTTGCATCAGCTACACCGTCGATAGAAAGCTATTATTATGCTCAGAAAGGCATATATGAACTCCTTGAAATGAAAAAGCGTTTTTCGGGGCATAGTCTTCCTGATGTTAAAATAGTTGACATGGAGCTTGAGAGAAGAAAGGGTAATACGACCGAGTTTAGTGCTGTTTTGGCGGACGAGATAAGAAACAACCTTGAAGCCGGGGAACAGACGATACTTCTTTTGAACAGGAGAGGGTATCATACTATAATAAGCTGCTGTGACTGCCGCAAACCTGTATATTGTCCTAATTGCAGCATACCGCTGACATATCACAAGACAAATGATACTCTTATGTGTCATTACTGCGGTCATACTCAGCCACCGGTCGGGACTTGTCCCGAATGCGGAAGCGAAAGGCTCATAAAAATGGGCTTTGGAACACAAAAGCTTGAAGAACAGATAGCGGAATTATTTCCGGGTGCAAGAGTACTCAGAATGGATGCGGATACGACCATGTCACGCTATTCATATGAAAAGAATTTCAGAGATTTCAAAAACGGAAGATATGATATAATGGTCGGCACCCAGATGATAGGGAAGGGACTTGATTTCCCAAATGTCACACTTGTCGGTATGATCTCTCTGGATAAGGCATTGTATGCCGGAGATTTCCGAAGCTATGAGCGGACTTTTTCACTTGCGGCTCAGGTCGCAGGACGCTGTGGCAGAGGAGAGAAAAAAGGCAGGGCCTATTTACAGACATTCATGCCGGATCATTATGTACTGACACTTGCGGCAAAACAGGACTATCCCGGATTTTACAGGGAAGAGATAGCTATACGCCGTGCGCTTCTGTTTCCGCCGGTATGTGATATATGTATACTTGGGATAAGCTCTGAGACCGATGAAACAGCGGCATCATTTTCTGCACAGCTTTTAGGGATAATAAAAGCAAGAACATCAGCGGGGCTTTCGATACCGCTCAGAGTTTTAGGACCTGTAAGATGCTCATACGGAAAAATAAATGGAAAATACCGATATAGAATAATATTAAAATGCAAAAACACGGCAAAGCTCAGGGAATTTATAAGAAACGTAATGAGTGATGCTATAAATATAAAGGAATATAAAAAAGTTTCGCTTTATGCTGATATAAACGGAGACATCGGCGTATAAGCAAAGAGGAGAATGAAAAATGGCACTCAGAAAGATCGTTACTAAGGAAGACCCGATATTAACAAAGGTCTGCAAACCTGTTGAAAAGTTTGATGATAAGCTGGCACAGCTTATCGACGACATGATGCAGACACTTGAAAAAGCGGAGGGTGTCGGTCTTGCCGCACCGCAGGTCGGATTCTTAAAGAGGATATTCATAATGGATCTTGGGGACGGCATGATAGAATGCGTGAATCCTCAGATACTCAAAAAAAGCGGAAAGCAAAGGGTTGTCGAAGGCTGTCTTTCCTGTCCAGATGACTGGGGATATGTTACAAGGCCAAATAAATGCCGTCTCAGAGCACAGAACAGATACGGTGAATTTTTCGAGCTTGATCTTGAAGAATTGGGAGCACAGTGTGCCTGTCACGAGTATGACCATCTTGAAGGCAATCTTTTTGTAGATAAGATAGAAGAAAGAGTTTATCCGGAAAAGGAAAAATGATATGAAGATAGTATTTATGGGAACCCCTGATTTTTCGGTGCCGTGCTTAAAGGCGCTTATATCAGAAGGGCATGAAGTTGCCGCTGTGTTCACACAGCCGGACAAGCCAAAAGGCAGAGGCTATAAGATGATACCGCCGCCGGTCAAGGTATGCGCCTTAGAAAACGGGATTGCAGTTTATCAGCCGGTCTCGCTCAGGAAAGGCGAAGATGCACAAAGCGCTCTTGATACATTAAGAAGCATATCGCCGGAGCTTATAATAGTTGTGGCTTACGGACAGATACTCCCCAAAGAAGTGTTAGAACTTCCGAAACACGGCTGTATAAATATTCATGCTTCGCTGCTTCCGGAGTACAGAGGTGCCGCGCCGATACAAAGATGTATACTAGACGGAAAAACAAAGACGGGCGTTACATCTATGCTTATGGAAGAAGGTCTTGACACAGGAGATATGCTTATCGCCCGTGAGATAGAGATAGGCTGTGATGAGACAGCGTCAGAGCTTCATGACAGGCTGTCGGAGCTGGGAGCCAAGGTGCTTGCTGATACAGTAAAGGCAGTGGAAAACGGCACTCTTGAACCCCAAAAGCAGGACGACAGCAGATCCACTTATGCTAAAATGATAACAAAGGATCTTAGCCGTCTGGACTTTTCTGATACGGCACAGAAGGTACACAATACAATAAGAGGTGTTACAGGCTTTACGCAGCTTTTCGGAAAACGTTTTAAAATATACAGGAGCCATATCGAAGAAAACGTTTCGGGAGAACCGGGAACTGTTTCTGATGAAAAAAAATTCACTGTCGTATGCGGTGACGGTAATGGTGTCACATTCCTGGAAGTCCAGGCTGAAGGCGGAAAAAGAATGGCTGTAAGCGATTATTTAAGAGGAAAAAAACTCGAACGGGGACAGAAACTCGGAGAATAAAGAATTAAGGACAATGCAAGATACAAAGCTGTAAAGCTTCTCGGAAAGACTTTTTCAAAAAATGGTTATTCAAATATACTTCTTGATAAAGCACTTGAAGAGACGGATATGGACGAAAGAGAAAAAGCGCTTTGTTCAGCACTTTACTATGGAGTCACAGAACGGCGCATCACTCTTGACTATATCATATCCTGCTACAGCAAAAGAGGCACAGACAAGATAAATCCGGAGGCTTTAAATATACTGAGGAGCGGTCTGTATCAGATATTGTTTATGGATTCTATCCCGGATAATGCGGCTGTGAACGAAAGTGTGAATACCGCAAAAAAAATGCACCTGGGGAAGCTTTCGGGCTTTATCAATGCGGTCTTAAGAAAATTTATCCGTAACGGAAAAGAGATAAAATATCCGAATAAGAATGAAGAAGAGATGCTTTCGGTAAAGTATTCTGTTCCGGCATGGTTAGTCCAAATGCTTCTTGAAGAATATGATGAAAAAAAGGCTTTATCTCTTATGGAAAGTTCGCTCGGCAAGCCGCCTGTAATGATACGCTTAAACAGTTTAAAGGGCAGCAATGAAGATGTATTGAAAGAACTTTCAGATATGGAGCTTGAAAAGACATTTCTTGACGGCTGTTTCATTGCAAAAAGCGGCGATGTCCGCAAAAGCAAAGGCTTTTCAAAGGGACTTTTCCATGTTCAGGATATATCATCGCAGCTTTGCTGTATGGCATTGGCTCCCAAAGAGGGCGATACAGTACTTGATGTATGTGCTGCTCCCGGCGGAAAAACGTTCACTATGGCGGAGCTTTCAGGAGATAAGGCGGATATATACGCTTTTGATATACATGAGCATCGTGCAAGGCTTATAAGGCAAGGAGCTGAAAGGCTCGGTATACGCTCTGTCAGAGCGGAAGCAGGAGACGCATCTAAGCTTTCCGGCGATGTTCCTATGGCAGACAAGATATTATGTGATGTACCATGCTCAGGACTTGGGGTCATAAGACGAAAGCCGGAGATAAAATATAAAGACCCGAAAGAGTTTGAAAGACTGCCTTCAGTACAGTATGAGATACTCAAGCGTTCGGCAGAGCATCTAAAGCCGGGCGGAGAGCTTGTCTATTCGACCTGTACTGTTTCAAAAAATGAAAATGACATGGTGATAGATAAGTTCCTTGAAGAACACAGCGATTACGAGGGCGTACCGTTTTTAGAACATCTTGGTGAGCCGTTTGGCGGATACAAGGCGGTATTGTTCCCGATGTATTTTAACAATGACGGATTCTTTATCTCAAAGATCAGAAGGAAGAAATAAATTGACAGATAACGAAAGCAATAAAAAGAAAGATATATTATCGCTCAGTCTTTCAGAGCTTGAAGAATATATACAAAAGCTAGGCGAGAAAAAATTCCGTGCAAAGCAGATATTCTGCTGGCTTCATCAGAAGCGAGCAGAGAGCTTTGAAAGTATGAGCGATCTTTCAAAGCCTTTGAGAGAAAGGCTTTCGGAGGAATGCTTTATAAATTATCCTGTTATCGAAAGAAAGCTTGCATCAAAAAAAGACGGTACCTTAAAGTATCTTTACAGGCTGTATGACGGAAATTACGTTGAAACGGTCTTTATGGAATATAAGACAGGTATGAGCATCTGTCTTTCGACACAGGTCGGATGCAAAATGGGCTGCCGATTTTGTGCATCGGCAATAGCAGGGTATGTAAGGGATCTTTTGCCGTCGGAGATATTAGGGCAGATATACAAGACAGAAAAGGATACAGGGAAAAAGGTATCGAGCATAGTGCTTATGGGGATAGGCGAGCCGCTTGATAATTTCGATAATGTGATGCGGTTTTTGGAGCTTGTATCAGCTCCGGAAGGAACAGGACTAAGTCTTCGTCATGTAACGCTTTCGACCTGTGGGATAGTTCCGAGAATAAATGAGCTTGCTGAAAGGAAGCTTGGCATAACGCTTTCAATATCGCTCCATGCTCCCGACAACAAGTCGAGAAGTGAAATAATGCCTGTAAACAGGACATATAATATAAATGAGCTTATAAGCGCTGCACGGAGATATTTTGAGATCACCGGAAGGCGTATAACATATGAATACGCTGTTATCGACGGCGTAAATTCCGATGATGCTTCTGCCGGAAAGCTTGCAGAGCTTATCGGAAAAAGCGGAAGTCATGTAAATCTCATACCGGTCAATTCGGTAAAGGAGAGAGAATATCGGTCGAGCCGAAGGTCGGCGGAGGAATTTGCAGCAAAGCTTGCAAAAAAAGGTATAAATGCCACAGTACGCAGAACGCTTGGCAGTGATATAGAGGCTGCCTGCGGACAGTTAAGGCGTGAGGCATCAGAATGTATGAACGAGGTGAAAGATAATTGAGGTTTGTAAGTGCCACAGACATAGGGCTTATGAGAGAAGAAAATCAGGATATGGTAAGGGTCGAGGATTTTTACGGCAATGTTCTTGCATTGGTCTGCGACGGAATGGGCGGTGAGCGAGCCGGTCAGGAAGCGAGCCGGATAGCCGTAAGAGAGTTTTTTACCCGTTTTAAGGAAGGCTGTGCGCCTGATCTTGATACTATCGGGGTGCGGCATCTTATGACGGCATCTGTTTCGGCTGCCAATTCTGTTATCTATACCACCGGAAGAATGAATTACCGGAACTTCGGAATGGGGACCACCTGTGTTGCAGCTTATATAGATGACAAATATATTTATGTTGTAAATGTAGGCGACAGCAGAGCTTACTATATGGATGATATGGGGCTTCATCTGATAACCACGGATCATACTTTTGTGAATATGCTTCTTTCTCAGGGAAAGATCGGACCTGAAGAGATACACACTCATCCGAAAAGGAATATGCTTACAAAGGCTGTTGGAGTTGAAAAGATCATAAAGCCTGACTTTTTCAGACTGAACCGAAACGAGAATATGACGCTGCTTTTATGTTCGGACGGGCTTTCGGGCTACTGCTCTGACGAGGAGATATATCAAGTCATGAAGTCTGTGCCAATGGAGGAGCTTTCAAAGGCACTTATCGACCTTGCACTCAAAAAAGGCGGACGGGACAACATAACCGTTGCCGTAGTCAAGGACTGAAACTATTATTGAAATTTACTTAGACCGGAGCGTGTATAATAAATGGATAAAAATATTGGAAAAAAACTTGACGGACGCTATGAGATAACCGAGCTTATCGGCGAAGGCGGAATGGCCGATGTATATAAGGGCGTAGATGTTGTTGATAACAAAACTATCGCAATAAAGATACTTAAAAAGGAATTTGCCGAGAGCGAGGAATTTTTAAGAAGATTCAGGAATGAATCCAAGGCGATAGCTGTTCTTTCACATCCGAATATCGTAAAGATATATGATGTCGGATTTTCGGATAAGATACAGTACATCGTAATGGAATATATCGACGGCATAACCCTTAAAGAATATATAGAAAACGAGAGGGTATTGAGCTGGAAAGACGCAGTACATTTTGTAACACAGATATTAAGAGCGCTCCAGCACGCACATGAAAGAGGTATAGTACACCGTGACATAAAGCCGCAGAATATAATGGTATTTACAGACGGAACGATAAAGGTCATGGATTTCGGTATCGCTAAATTCGCTCGTGAAGAGGGCAAGACGGCGACAGATCAGGCTATCGGAACGGTACACTATATAAGTCCGGAGCAGGCAAGAGGCGATGTCACCGATGCAAAGAGCGATCTTTATTCTGTAGGTGTAATGCTCTATGAGATGCTCACCGGTCAGAAGCCTTTTGATACAGACAATCCTGTATCTATAGCCGTTATGCATATGCACAACATAGCGGAGCTTCCGAGAAGGATAAATCCGGATATACCGATACCGCTTGAAGAGATAATAGTTCATGCAATGGAGAAAAATCCGGAGGACAGATACCATACGGCTATCGAGATGATAAAGGATATAGACAGGTTCAAGGCTGATCCTGATGTGCATTTTGGATATATCACAGGCAGACCGCCGGAGCAGGATAACAAACCGGGCTTCTTTGCAGGTGCAAATGATATCCCGAAGGAACAGCCGGTACCTGAAAGACCTCAGCGTGATCCATATCAGAATACCGGATACACTGATAGACGGCGTGATGATATGCAGGATATGAACGCTCGTCCTGTAAATGCTTACGAAGAGACCTATGACGAGGATTATACCGATTTTGATGAAGAACCGGAACCCAGAAAAAAATCCCTTTTTGTTCCGGTGCTTTCGGCGGTCACGGTAGTCGTTATAATGGTCGCAGTATTCTTTATCGCAACACTCGTAAAGGGCGTATTTTCAGGAGAAAAGCAGAAAAATACTTCGGAATTCGCTATGCCGAATCTGGTAGGAATGGATTACAATCAGGCTCATGCGGCATATCCTAAGCTTGATATACAGGTAGAATCGACGGAATATTCCGATCTTGAAAAGGATAAGATATTTGAACAGAGCATACCTGAGGGAGACGGCGTCAAGAAAGGCGAGGTCGTAAAGGTAAAAGTAAGCTTAGGCGCTAAGACAGTAAAAGTTCCGAACGTTATAAATTATCACTACATCACAGCCGGAGAAGCTCTCAGAGCACAGGGACTTGAAGTAGAATACCAGTATCAGACGAACGATGAATTCAAAGAGGAGATAGTGTTCGATACAGAGCCGACAGCGCTTGAAGAGGTCACTCCCGGATCGACAGTTTTAGTATATGTAAGCAAAGGCTCCGAAATAGCAGAAATAAAAATGCAGGATTTCGTTGGTCAGAATATCACAGATGCAAAGGTACAGTGCGGTATATGGGGAATAACCGTCAGAGTCGAAAAGAAGGATTCCGATAAAGAAGAAGGAACTATCTTAAAGCAGAGCATCGAAGAAGGCAAGAAAGTCCCGGCGGATTCTACAATAACCTTTACGGTAAGTACCGGTGAAGCACCTGAGGGTGATGTAAAGATGGAATTCCACTTCCCATCAAATTCGATAGGAAGGTTTACTATATCGGCATATCAGAACGGAGTATCTATATTTGAAAGCTTTACCCTTTCTGCCGATTATTCAAAGGATAATGTGGTCACTGTAAGAGGAAAGGGAGCCAATAAGGAAATAAAGATGGTGCTTACGAATCTAAGCAATAATCTTACCTGTGAGATAGGCACATACAATATGAACTTTGAAGAAGGCACGTTTACGACAGTGAGTGAAGATATCGACAAGGCATTTGATGTGGTGGACGGACTTAAAAAATCAGATGAACCGAAACAGGAACAGCAGCCGGAGCAGCCCGAACCGGAGCAGCCTGCTGAAGAACCGGCTCAGCCGGAGGAAGACGTAGAATAAATGATACAGACAGGGATCATCGTAAAGCTTATCGGAGGACTCTATTTCGTAGAGTCCTCCGACAGCATATTTGAATGTAAAGCAAGAGGAGTATTCAGAAAAGAGGGTATTTCTCCATGCGTTGGAGATAACGTGGAATTTAAAGACGGCGTTATCGAAAAGATACTTCCGAGAAAAAATCACATAATAAGACCGCCTCTTGCAAATCTTGACAGACTTATATTTGTGGTTTCGGTAACAGAGCCGGCGCCGAACCTTTTGCTTCTTGATAAATTCATTGCGGTCGCAGAATATCAGAATATCGAGCCTGTTATAGCGCTCACCAAGACAGACCTCGAAAACTGCGAGGAGCTACGTGATGTATATAAAAAGGCAGGCATAGATGTTTATGTTATAGACTATCGTGAAAAAGATCCGTCTGCCGGCATAAGGGAGCTTTTAAAAGACAGGATAAGCGCTTTTACAGGCAACAGCGGAGCCGGAAAATCGACGCTTTTAAATGAAGTCTGCGGAGATTTCAATATACTTACAGGGGAGATAAGCAAAAAACTCGGGCGGGGAAAGCATACAACACGTCACAGTGAGCTTTATAAGCTTCCGTGGGGAGGATATATCGCAGATACGCCCGGATTTTCCACATTTGAAACAAACAAGTACAGCGTCATAAGAAAAGAAGAGCTTGCGGATTGTTTCAGAGAGTTTGAAAGATTTTCAGACGGCTGTAAATTTCGTGACTGTTCTCACACAAAGGAAAAAGGATGCCGGGTGATACAGGCGGTCTCTGAAGGAGATATACCTGTTTCTAGACATGAGAGCTATTGTCAGATGTATGAAGAAGCTAAAGCACTGAAAGAATGGGAGCTTTGATAAAATGGGAAAAGTTAAAAAATGCTATATATTTGCAGGTTCGCCCGATGCCCGTCTTTCAAGCATCACACCTGAAGACGGAAGCTATATAATATGTGCCGACGGCGGATACACTGCGGCAAAAAAGCTCGGAATAATGCCGGATGTGATAATAGGCGACTTTGATACATACAGAGGCGGATTTCCTGAAGGGTGCGAGGTCATAAAATATCCTGCCGAAAAGGACGATACCGATACGATGCTTGCAGTAAAGCTGGCACTTGAAAGAGGAAATACGCATATAGTTATATGCGGCGGAGTCGGCGGAAGGCTCGACCATACCTATGCAAATATACAGGCGCTCAGATATATATCAAAGCATGAGGCGTTCGGAGAGCTTTTAGATGACAGCGGTATCATTACGATGCAGGGACCCGGAGTAAGAGTATACAGCAAGATGGAAGGGTATTATTTTTCTGTATTTTCTTATTCAGAGGAATGCAGGGGGGTTACGCTCACAGGCTTTAAGTATCCTTTGAAAAATGGAGTTATAAAAAACAGCTTTCCTGTCGGCATAAGCAACAGGGTGACAGGCCGTTCGGGAGTTGTATCCTTAGAGAGCGGAACGCTTCTTATCATGATCTCAAAGGAAGAGAACCTTTTTTGAAAAACACGAATATAATATGATATAGGCGATCTAAAGCTGCCGGGTCGTCTGCTGCACTGCCTTATATCATGGCAGTGATGATCAATTATTTCGGAGGTGACAGCGTTGAAGATCGTTGTTATAAAAAGTCCCAGGATACTTTCGGGTATTCTAAGAATGGTATTTCACATAAAAAAAGAAGGAACTTCTGAATAAAGATACATCATAAAAAGGCTTAAGGCAATACTGCACTAAGATCGCCTTAAGCCTATTGTACATATTTTTGCAGGCTTATCCCATATAATATAAGGATAATATCCTTTGGGAGAGTGAGCAAAATGGAAGAAAATGTACTTTCAATAAAAAATGAAGAAGCTTTATCTGATGAAAAGCACGAAAACTTTTTTGAGCAGAAGACCAAAAGACAGCGTGCGGCGGATATATTTATAGCACAGCTTATGATACTTACGGCGATACTTTTAATATTTTTTATTATAAATATTTTTCGTAAGGATAGTGCGGACTATCTTTTTGAATGTTTCAGATATTATTCAGAGAAAGCACCGGAGGAAATAATAGAAAAGGCTGTGAAAGCCGTGCTCAGGGTATTAAAAAGATGAGTTTTAATATAGCTGGCGTAAAGATCACCTTCGGGTTCGGCTTTTTTGCGGCGGCAGCGGTCTTTTCGCTTATTGATCCAATGATGCTCGGAATATCGTTTTTGTGCAGTTGTATCATACATGAATGCGGGCACATACTTGCGGCATTGATATGCGGCCGAAAGATAGTATCGGTAAGATTCGGGGCAGGCGGTATAAAAATGACTGCTGACAAAAGAATAGTGTCTTTTTCAAAAGATGCTTTTATACTTCTGTGCGGTCCTGCCTTTAATCTGACAGCAGCGTTTTTTTATTATAAAGAGGAATGCTATACGGCGTTTTCGTCTGATCTGATACTGGGGATTTATAATCTTCTGCCGTTTGGGATCTTAGACGGCGGTGCACTGCTTGAACTTTTACTGGAATATTTCGGCGTGTTTTCAGACAGGGTATTGAAGCTTGTATCAGTATTGACGGCAGCGGTCATTATTGTTTTCTTATATGTTTCGGGTATTGGAAATGCTGTTTCTTACGGCACATTGCTGATGCTCTTATTATGTGAATTTTCAGCGTTCTGATATTTGCATATATCAGAAATATCTTTATTCGTCATAAAAGCTTTTTTATAAAAACAGAGAGGAATGAAAAAATGCTCAGAGAAAAAATCGAAAAATATCTGCTTGATATACAAAAGCCGGCAAGATACATAGGCGGAGAAACGGGCAGTGTGATAAAGGACAAATCAAAAGTAAGTGTCAGGTTTGCATTTTGCTTTCCGGACTCTTATGATATAGGAATGTCGCATCTGGGAATGAAGATACTATATTCGCTCAAAAACGCAAGAGAAGATTATTGGTGCGAGAGAGTGTTTGCACCGGGCGTCGATTTTGAAGAGATAATGCGCCGTGAGGGGATACCTCTTTATGCACTTGAAAGCCTTGATCCTGTAAAAGATTTTGATTTTATAGGATTTACGCTTCAGTATGAACTTGCATATACAAATATACTTAATATGCTCGATCTTGCAGGAATACCGGTATATGCAAAAGACAGAGGAAATGAGCTTTTCAATATCGTTGTTGCAGGAGGTCCGTGTGTCTGTAACCCTGAGCCGCTCGCCGATTTTTTCGATATTTTTATACTTGGCGAGGGCGAAGAAGTAAATCTTGAACTTATGGATCTTTACAAGCAGATGAAAGCTGAAGGAGCGGACAAAAAGAGCTTTTTAAAAAAAGCTTCGCAGATAAAGGGAATATATGTCCCGTCGCTATATGATGTGAGCTATCATGAAAACGGTATAATAAAAAGCATCACAGCGAAAGACGGCGCACCGGAAAAAATCAAAAAACGTATAATAGAAGATTTTGACAAGGTTTTTTATCCGGAAGAATTTGTAGTACCTTTTACAGATATAGTACATAACCGTGCATCTGTCGAGGTGCTTAGAGGCTGCATAAGAGGATGCAGATTTTGTCAGGCAGGATTCATATACCGTCCTTTCCGTGAAAAATCAGCCGATTCTGTATGCAGACAGGCAAGAGCATTATGCGAGAGTACCGGATATGAAGAATTATCGCTTGCATCGCTCAGTACTTCTGATCATTCCCAGATATCCGATATAATATCCGGACTTATCCCGTATACCGAAAAGGAACACGTCAATCTTTCACTTCCGTCGCTTCGTGTGGACAATTTTTCAAAGGAGCTTATGGAAGAGATAAAAAAAGTCCGCAAGAGCGGTCTTACGTTTGCGCCAGAGGCAGGAACTCAGAGGCTTAGAAATGTTATAAACAAAAATGTTACAGAAGAAGAACTCATGCGTACCTGTACTACAGCGTTCACAGGCGGATTTGCAAATGTAAAGCTTTATTTTATGATGGGACTGCCTACCGAGACAGATGATGATATAAGAGGAATGACAGCGCTTGCACAGAGAGTAGTCGATCTTTTCTATTCACTTCCGGACAGACCGAAGGGCAGGGGGGTACAGGTGTCGATAAGTACCGCAACGTTTGTCCCTAAGCCTTTTACACCGTTTGAATTTGAACCGCAGGCTACCCGTGAGGAGATAATGCACAAGCAGCAGATACTTATGGACAGCATCAGTTCAAAAAAGATAAAGGCAAGCTGGCACGATCCTTCAACAAGTATACTTGAAGCAGTTCTGGCAAGGGGCGACAGACGTGTTTCAGAAGCTATATACAAAGCGTGGAAAATGGGAAGTAAATTTGACAGCTGGGGAGAGCATTTTAATTTTGATAACTGGCAGAAGGCGTTTGATGAATGCGGACTTGAAATGGCATTCTACGCAAGCAGAAGAAGGGAATATGACGAGATAATGCCGTGGGATCATCTTGATTATTACATATCCAAGGATTTTCTTATTCGTGAAAATCAAAAGGCGCAGGCAGAACAGACAACTCCTCACTGCCGTTTGCACTGTTCCGCCTGCGGAGTAAGTAAGGAAACAGGGAGGGCTTGTTTTTGATAAAAGTTAGAGCAGTTTTTGAAAAGTGCGGACGTGCAAAATATATCTCACACTTAGATCTGAACAGATGTATGCAGCGCTGTTTTAAACGTTCGGGAATACCGATATGGTATACGGAAGGATTCAATCCGCATATATATATAACATTTGCGCTGCCGCTGTCGTTAGGGTATGAAAGTAAAGTCGAGATAATGGATTTCAACATAACGGAGGACGAGCCGTTTGAAATAATAGCTGAAAAGCTTAATAAGGCAATGCCCGAGGGGATAAAAGTCGTAAAAGTCTATTCGCCGCAAACAAAGCATACGCTTATAAAGTATGCGGATTTTAAGATGATCTTTTCGGGTGATGTGAAAAGCGAGCTTGAAGATTTTATTGAAAACGGAAATATGACGACTATAAAAAAGACCAAAAGAGGAGAAAAAGAGATAGATCTAAGAGAGTTTGTGAGGCTTACAGGCTGCGATAAGGAAGGGGAGAATACTTCTGTTACACTAAGGCTCCCGGCAGGAAATGATCTTAATATTAATCCTTCACTGGTGACAGACCTGTTTATTGCTCAGTGTGGCAAAGAAACGGAACTGTTATCGGTCGAGAGAACAGCCATACTTGATGCCGAAGACAAGATATTTGAGTGATAGATAAGGCTTTTGGAAAATATATGAGGCTTGACATATGCTCGTGTTCGTGGTATAATTGCCGTATCGTTAAATTTTATGAAAATAAAGGAGAATTTTATGAAAAAGATAATTTCACTTTTGGCAATTTTGGCTTCGATAGCTGCTGTCGGCATATCATTTACAGGCTGCGGTGACAGTGATTCTTCGTCATCATCGTCGAGCAAGGCTGACTCTTCATCATCTCAGGCAGAGTCTTCTGAGGAAAGCAAGGAAGAAGAGCAGAAGGAAGAAGAACCGGCAGCAGAAGGTCTTGTCGGCACCTGGGAATATGAGGGCGGCGGATATGCCTATACATTCAATGCCGACGGAACAGGTCAGTATGACGTTGGTTCGGGCACACCCATGAAGTTTACATACACAGAGGACGGTTCAAAGCTTAGCATACTCTACGACGGCAGCACCGCTCCGTTCGAGACGACTTATTCTATCGACGGCGATAAGCTCAATGTAAAAGACAGTCTGGACAAGGATACTATCTACATCAGAAAGTGATAAACCGCAAAAGCACAAGTTTTTTTGAAAAACACTTGCAATTGTAATTAAAATATGGTATAATAATTAGGCATTATCGTATGGCTGTATGTTTACGGCTTTTGATAATGCCTAAAGCATTAATGTCCGCTTTTGTCTGCTTTGGCAGAAAGAAGCGAGAGTTTATGCCATTACATGACATTAAACAAGGGCAGTCCGCTGTTGTCTTTGATAAAAATGACGATAAGAATGCCGTAAAAACAGGAGGAAAAGAACAATGAATGCACTTGAACTCATCAGCAATCAGAGCAAGAAGGAAAACGTTCCTGAGATCAACATCGGTGATACTGTAAAGGTACACGTTAAGATCAAGGAAGGCGACAAGAGCCGTATCCAGATATTCGAGGGAACAGTTATCGCCAAGAAGCACGGCGGTATCAGCGAAACATTTACTGTAAGACGTGTAGCACACGGCTGCGGTATCGAGAGAGTTTTCCCGCTCCATTCACCTGTTGTTGAAAAGGTGGACATCGTAAGAAGCGGTAAGGTACGCAGAGCTAAGCTCTATTATCTCCGTGACAGAGTTGGTAAGGCTGCAAAGGTAAAAGAACTTATCAAGTAAGAAAAAGGCGCTCTCCGGTGCTTTCGGGTATACTGAAAGTACTGGGAGGCATTATGCCTTCAATGGGGGACGTTTCAGTCCCTTTTTTGCTATGTGACAGTTAAGAACTTAGTTTATATAGTACGGGAGTAATACTATGAATAAAGGTAAATGCCCTAATTGTGGTGGCGAAATAGAAAATGGCATATGTCCATTCTGTAACTCAGATGTATCTGAAACATTAGACGATAAAAGCGTAGAAGTTATAAACTCTATTGGCGATAAAATCATAGATCATATTGATAATAAAATGGACGAAAAAAATAATGAATCATCTGGAAACATTGATGGAATAAATGAAGAAAAAAGCAGCTTTTTAAGTGATTTTCTTGAAATATTTGAGGTCGTTATAATATCTGTGTTTACAGTTCTGCTTGTTTTTAAATTTATTGCAAGACCTGTTACTGTCGAGGGAAAATCTATGTAC
>CADBQZ010000051.1 GCA_902796865.1 uncultured Ruminococcus sp.
AGGCGAAAGCACAAAGAAAGTAAGTGCTTTTCTTTGCAAGCGTTTCTTTGTGCATACAAAGAAATGCTGAGAAAAACTTTTTTATGTCACTTTCTTAATTGTAAATTGATGTTGTTATTTTGTAGGGTGGGCGAGCGATGCTCGCCCCTCTTGACAAGACAGTAAAAATATGTTATAGTTTATCTAGTGAGTACAGTTGTATTTCACAGGCGGACGGTGCAAAGCATTTTCCGCATTACCGCATACAGGAGATAGATCATGGATAATCAGTCTAAGCTGATAGTAGTCGGGTCGGATGTCCTTCCGGATGTTATCCTTAAAGTGCTTGAAGTAAAAAAGCTTCTTGCGAACAAGGAAGAGAAGAGTTCCGCATCTGCCTGCAAACGTATAGGTGTATCGAGAAGTGCATACTATAAATACAGAAACAGTGTCTTTTCATATGAAGAAAAGCTTACTTCAAGGATAATAAATCTTTATATGCAGTTAAAAGACAAACCCGGAGTGCTGTCAAGCGTCTTGGCGGATCTTCACAAGCTTGATGCAAATATCCTTACAGTGAACCAGAGTATCCCAATAGACGGAGTTGCAACAGTCACTGTATCTTTAAGGTTCGACAAAGGACTTGAAAAGAAGATGTCTGAGATAAAAAGCATCATGAGCGGTATCTACGGTGTGGTAGATGTACAGCTGTTATCAGGAGAATAATCAAAACGGAGGAAATTATGTCAAAATTTGCAGTATTAGGTCACGGTGTTGTAGGTTCGGGAGTAGTAGAGCTTTTTTACAAGAATAAAGCTAAGATAGAAAAAACAGCCGGTCACGAGCTGGATATCAAATACATACTCGATATAAGAGAGTTTCCCGACAGTCCATATAAGGATAAATTCGTAAAGAATATAGATGAGATAGTAAACGACAGCGAGGTAACGACTGTTGCCGAATGTATGGGCGGTGTTGAGCCGGCATTCACATTCACAAAGCAGTGCCTTGAAAAAGGAAAGAATGTCTGCACATCAAACAAGGAACTCGTTGCCGCAAAGGGCGATATACTCTTTGAGATTGCTAAAAAGAACAAGTGCAACTATTTCTTTGAAGCAAGTGTCGGCGGCGCTATCCCGATAATAAGACCGCTCCACAGATGCCTTGCCGGAAACGACATAACATCTGTTTCGGGTATACTTAACGGTACTACAAATTTCATACTTACAAAGATGATAGATGAAGGCATGGCTTTTGATGATGCCTTAAAGCTCGCTCAGAAGCTAGGTTATGCCGAAGCTAATCCTGCTGCTGATGTAGAAGGTCATGATGCCTGCCGCAAGATCTGTATAATCTCATCGCTTGTTTACGGCAGACACGTTTACCCTGAAAACGTAACAACAAAGGGCATCACAGATGTAAAGCTCGATGATGTTAAGATAGTCAGAAATATGGGCGCTATCAAGCTTATCGGCAAAGTAGAAAAACTTGAAAACGGAAAGATACTCCCGTTCGTAATGCCAATGGTTGTTCCGAACGACAGTCTTCTTTCAAGCGTAAATGATGTATTCAATGCAGTTATGGTCGAGGGCGACGGATTCGATAAGGTTATGTTCTACGGCAGAGGTGCCGGAAAGCTCCCGACAGCAAGTGCTGTAATGGGCGATATGATCGACGCAGAAAGACACGATGATACTATCCTTTCACAGTGCTGGGAATCATCAGCAGACAACAGCTTCTTAGCCGACAGCAATGAGCTTAAAGCTCAGATGTATGTAAGGATAAACGGAAGCCTTGCTGACGCTAAAAACGTTTTTGATATCTCAGACGTTTTGGAAGATAGTAATAACGAAACAGCATTCGTTACAAACGAGATCACTCTCGGTGAGGCAAATAAGCTTTCAGAAAAGCTCGATGTTGTAACACTCCTGCCTATCCTCAAATAATAAGCCGGGTGACCCCGGAGGACAGTCCGTGACCGGACGGGACAGACGCCCTTTCCCTTTTAATTCTACTACACCTTCTAATTCCCGACCGGGCAGCGTGACGCTGCACCCAAACGCCCTGTCCCCTCTAATTCTATTTTACCTTTTAATTCCCGACCGGCAGCCTCAGAGAAAAACTGTAGGGTCGGGCGACCTCGACAGCCCGAAAAATGCTGGCGCATTCCGCTTTGCGGCGGGACGTGCAGTGCCCGTCCCCTACACTTGGCTATAACGTATCTTTCAAAAAAAGTTAAATTATAAATTTTCTTTTGCAATGCTTTCAAAAAAAATCAGCAAAGCTGTAATCAGACTAAAACAAGTCGAGACCTGCTTAATGGGCATACAGTATGGTTTATGAATTTTTTAATGTTTCTTTCTTTATCTTACTTTCTTTAGCGACAGCATAAAGAAAGTAAGCGTGTTCTTTGGTTACTTTCTTACACGAGTAAGAAAGTAACATAAAAGTGAATTTTTAATTTGACATTTTTAAAAAGATAC
>CADBQZ010000052.1 GCA_902796865.1 uncultured Ruminococcus sp.
TACCGAACGCCGGCGCATACTCAGCTGCCTGTAAGTAGAAGGAAAGATCCTGTGCATGACGATCATCCATATAGTCAAGCTCATTATTAAGAAGAGCTCTTACTTTTTCAGGTTCGACCGAGTCAACTACAAGAAGCAGAGAATTTTTCAAAAATGGGTCTTCAACACTGTTGAGTTTATCTTCAAGTGCAAGCAGACCGTTTATTCTTGCTTCCTTTGCAAAAAATACGATCTGTTCGATATAGCTTTGCGGATTATACTTTTTCGGAAGCAGCATTATCTTAAAATGCTTCGGGATCTTTCCGAGACTTTTAAGTGGGAATGAGATCATTACAGCGGCTATAGTACCGCCCACAACGATCATGATAGACGGAAGATCGTAGAACTGTGCTAAGTTGCCGGGGTTTATTCCGTCATCTCCGAGCATGATAGATAGCAGGATAAATCCTATTCCGAGAACATATCCCAGCAAAGTCATAATATCCATAATTTACGTCCCTTTCTCAATGGATTATTTTTTAGGCACGGCGAATGCCCTTTTCATTTCTGTAGATCATATTTACTATTTCTTCAAGCGATTCCTTGACAATATATGTGTTTCCGTTTGAAAGCTTTATTGTCGTATCAGGATTTTCCTGTATAGTCTCTATCTTATGATAGTTAAGAGCAAAACGCTGGTCATTAAGTTTTGTAAGTGTGATCATAGTTTACCTTTCATAATTACTCTATACACTCATGTTGCGGAACAGAGCATTTCCCTGTTCCGCATCATAAGCACCATCGGGTCGATTTCAAAAACCCGATCAATTATCTCTTAAGATTTATAAGTTCTTCAAGCATTGTATCAGAAACTGTGATAAGTCTTGAACAAGCCTGGAAACCTCTCTGTGTTGTTATCATATCAGCCATTTCCTGTGAAAGGTCTGTATTTGATGTTTCAAGAGTACCGCCGAGTATCGTACCTGTACCGTTAGTACCTGCGATAGTTATCTGCGGTTCACCTGAGTTAAGTGATTTTGAGAAGTATGTATTACCTGTCTGGCTAAGACCTGCCGGGTTTGCAAATGTAGCAAGGTCGATACGTCCGATCTCTAAAAGACCAAATGTAGCATGAGTTGCTGAAATGATACCCTTGTCATTTATAGAGATACCTGTAAGGTCTGCAACTGTCTGCTCGCCGCCTTCTGTACCGCCTGAAAGGAGGAAGTTGCCCTGTCCAAGACCGAGGTTTGGTGAAGGAAGGCTCGGTGTACAGGTTGCCTGACCTGAAAGGCTTGTAACATCATAAGCATTTATAGTGTTAAGATTCGGATAACCGATCGTGATCGAGTTGTTCGAGTCTGTACCGTTATTTTTGAGAACTACAGTACCTGCGCTCTTTAACTGATTTTCAGTAAGAGTAGCAACATATGTACCCATCTGGATAGTAAGTGAATTATCGGCTGAAAGTGTAAGGCTCATTGAAAGATTGCCGTTAGCGCTGAATTCATCGCCTACTGACTGAACAGTAAAGAACTGGTCAAGACCCTCAGGAAGTGTTACTGTACCTGAATTTACACCAAAATCTGCATTTACTATCTGTGCGCCTGTGAGCGGGCTTGAAAATGCTCCCGGATCGCTTGCTGAGATCGTAAATGTACCGCCTGCGTGTGGCTTACCGTTGTTGGCGGTCTTGATAGCATTGTTGATCTCAGTATTAAGCTCTGTCATATTGCTGAAATTCTCATCTGCATTAAGTGTAACAACGATAGATGAGCTTGTGATCTCAGCAGTTACCTTCTGACCGATAGGAAGCTTCTTGCTTGATGCGAAAACGATATTAACGTTTCCGGCTTCGGATTCATTTGAAGCATCTATTGTATATGCGATATTGTTTATATTGTCTGTAACGCTCGGTGCCTGTGCATTCTCATACGGAAGCTGAACTTTGATCTTTTCAGAACCGGGATCTTTACCCGAAGGATCACCGGATACACCGAGAACGAAGTTACCGTTTACATCAACAACGTTACCTTCTGCATCTATATCAAGCATACCAGCTTTTGTATAGAAGATATTTCCGTCGTTGTCCATTACCTGAAGGTAGCCTTCACCGGCGATAGCAACGTCGAGTGTATAGCCTGTTGTTGACATTACTGACTGTGAGTGGTTTACGTCAACGCTTCCGAGCTTTGAACCGTAACCTATCTCTGTAGGGTTCACACCACCGCTTGTAGGTGTAGCAGCAGCTGCTGCTGAGTTTGTCTGATAATAAACATCTCTGAATGTAGCTCTTGAGTGTTTATAACCGTATGTACTTACGTTTGCGATATTGTTACCGATAACGTCCATTTTACCCTGATGTGTTATCATACCTGCAACGCCTGAATATAAAGATCTTACCATAATAATCCTCCTAAAGTCTCTGTGGACCGCCGGATATGCCGTCAGTCGGTCGGGCATATCAAAAGCTTCCTTTAAAAGGTCCGGCTCATATTACCACGGTCCCATCAATGTTTGTAAATACGTTTCCTGTCATTTCTTCTCTGTTGACAGTTGTTATTACTGTGTTGTTCTTAACACTTACTATAAAAGCTGCTTCATCAAGAAGGATAAGCGTATCATCTAATCCTTTTTCATCTGCCAGCTTGATAGCCTCGTTTAATCTTTCAAGATTGTCCGGTGACAGTTCGATATTCCGCTCCAGCACTCGATTCATAGCGTGTCTTGAAAAATTGACTTGTGTTTTTTCGTCGATCTGCTCCTGCAGGATATCTTTAAAGCTTCTGCTTGCCGTAGAATCAGCAACGTCCTGTGGAGTCTTATGCGGGATCCCTGTAGTTATAGGGGTAGATATGCGTTTAATATCAATTGCATTCATACTAACAGACTCCTTTCTATCAGAATTTCACTTTGTTCTTCAGGCATCCTTAGTTTCAGCAGTCTGAGTATCAGCAGATGTCTGTGCATTTGAAGTGCTCACCTCAGTTACCTTTGAATAATCATAAGGCTGACCGTTTACGTAGATCTTATAATCTCCGTCCTGCATAACGATCTTTTCGACCTTACCTGTTACGCTGGTCGTTTCACCGCCGATAACATTATTTGAAATAGTAACATTCTGTCCAAGCATACCCATTACATAGCTCTGCTTTGAAAACTGGCTCAAAGACATCATTTCTTCCATCGTGGAAAACTGTGCCATCTGAGAAAGATACTGTGCATCGTCCATAGGATTCATAAAATCCTGATGTGTAAGCTGATTTACCATGAGTTCAAGGAAATCGCTGTTTGAAAGCTTATCTTCTTTATCTCCGAAAACGGCATCGTACTTTTTGCCTGTTTTAGCTGTACCGCTCAGAAGATCAAGATAATTTCTGTCTGAACTTGTTGGAGTTATTGCCATACAAAACACCCTTTCTTTTATATTTTGATATTAAGTGCCGAATCGTCACTTATACCGCTCACTGATATTTCCTGCTCGTAAGCTGTTCCTGATGCAGATATTTCATCATCTTTATGAAGCTTCTGCCGCAGATGTCTGAAATGATTCTGCTGTTCTGCTTCCTGCTGGCGTCTTTCATCGTACTGATCGAATCCTGATTGTGCCGGCATAACTGTTTCTGCCGTTTTAACACTATTGTTCTCGATATGTACATTATGATCGCTTAGTGAAGCCTGAAGCGATGCAAGATCTCTGTTTAACAGGTCTGCTGTTTTTTCACTTGATGCCACTATAGAAAGCACTGATCTTCCTGCTTCATCTGAAACAAGCTTTACAAGTATCTCACCTAATCCTTCCGGTCTGAGCTTTACAGTAAATTCGCTCCTGCCCTTCTGGAGATTTTCAGCAATTCCCTTTGCAAGCTGCTGATCCGGTGAACCGTATTTTGCTTTATTCATCTCAAGTTCAGCATATGCTCTTTCAAAACTTATGTCCACTCTGTGTATCCTGTCCATAAGATTCTCTGCATTAAGACTGCTTGTAAGACTTTCAGGTGAGGTTGTTTCGGAAACATTCTTTTCAGTTTGTGTACTTTCAGCTGCAGGTCTGTCGGCTGTTTTTTTCTCATCCGTTTTGAGAATACCGCTGTTTTCTGAAGTCTCACTGTTATTTACGCTTTCAACGTTCTTGATTCTTCCGCCGTATTTGCGTTCAAAGGCTGCATCAAAACCATCATCAGCTTCTTTAACAGGTCCGACATTCTCTCTGACATTCTTCATAACTCTTGCAAAGTCAATGGTATCTTCGCTGTCCTGCCCCATATCCTGCTTTGGTGTATCAGGCTCCTTTGAAGCCGGAACATAACTCACTATCTCCATTTCCCCGCTTTTTATAAGTTCTTCCGGGTCAAACAGTGCCTTTTCGGTTATTCCCGACACAGTACCCTGCGTCTTAAATACAGCGCTGTCTGATACGTCAGATGCTATAGGTATCGCATTTCCTGTCCTGATAAAATCAAGAAGTCCTGCAAGCTGCATGGGGTCTATTCGCACAATATTCTCAGAAAAATCAAAGCTATCCTGAACATCGTCGATCTTATTTATCTCTTTTATAAGATCATCCGTGAATTTTCTTGCGCTGTCAAAGCCCTGCACTGTTATCTCATCAGAGAACTTTTCAAGTTCAGGCTCTATCGCATTTACGACCTCTTCCATTTGCTGATGGAGTGTATCCGTGACAACGGGTGTTTCAGCCGTGCTTTCTTCCTGCCCAAATGAACTTAATTTCCAGCCTCCGTTAAATTGCTGGAAGTGCTTCATATCATCAATAGTTCTGATGTTATGATTGTTCTTAAAGCTCACAAAGCTTCTTTCCACATCATATCTCGGCAGTTCGTTTTCAACAACAGGTTCATCTTCTGGTTCGTCAAATGAGAATATTACTTCATTTTCGAAACCATTCAAAGGCTTATCGCTGTCAAGATTTTCAAATTCTTCAGAAACATCTGACATCTCAACTGCTCCTGAAGCAAGATCTGCCGGAACCGAAAGACCTGCTGCAAATTCGATAAGAGTATCAGCAGCACCTCCGAAAAGACCGCCCTCCTGTCCGTTTTCCATGACAGGCTCCTGTATAATTCCGGAACCATCCTGAGCATTTTTCGTGTTGGAAATTATCATCTGCATAATATCCATAAACGAAATGCCGGATTCCATCATCTTGTCAACATTGATACCCTGAGCCTCTGCCTGCTGCATGACCTGCGCTCTGAGTCCCTGAGTTATCTGTCCTGTATCCATTCTTTCACCACCTTTCACTGTAATTATAAACTAGATATATAATACAACTATTCAGCCGATGACAATTTGAATGATAAGAATTCTTCTATTGCATTCTCATTTTCTTTAACAGCCAAATGGTCATATTCGCTTTTTTGTTCCTCCCTGAGCTTTTCAAGCCCGAATACATCCTGGGAGAGAGAGACTACTTTTCGTCTCTGTTTTTCTATTTTCATGTCCATAAGACCTATCTGGTATTTCAGCTGTGTTTGTTCACGCTTGATACCGTCCATCTGCATACTATAGAACATAAGTCTTGAAGCTGTCGTTCCCTTTGCTACTTCCTTTGCAGACGCCTCACGGACCTCTTCCATATTCTTTATAAGTTCTTCAACTCTGAGTTCAAGATTGTTCTTTTCACGCCTCAAGGACATAAGGTTATTTTTTTCAGCTTCAAGAATCTGTTTTTTATAATCATACATCTTTTGAAGAGAAAATACAAATTTCTTCATTCAAAAAGCCTCCTTACTCCTCAAACATCTGTGTCATTATCTGCACAGTATCTTGAAAGTCGACCTTTTGACTGACAGGCTGCTGTAAAAATTCATCTATCCCCTTCATCTTTTTTATAGCATCATCAAGTTCAGGATTAGTACCGCTTTTGTATGCACCTATCGAAATAAGATCTGCATTTTCCTGATAAAGCGACATTATCCTTCGTATCTTTGATGCTGCTCTTTTCTGTTCCGGGGAAGCTATCTCTGACATAAGACGGCTAAGACTTGCCGTAACATCTATAGCAGGATAGTGATTTTTCATCGCTATCTTTCTTGAAAGCATTATATGTCCGTCAATAATACCTCTTACTGTATCCGAAACTGGTTCGTTTGAATCATCACCTTCAACAAGGACGGTGAAAAGTCCTGTTATAGAACCTGTACGGAAATTTCCGCATCGTTCAAGCAGCTTCGGAAGCGACGCATATATCGACGGCGTATAGCCTCTTGCAACAGGCGGTTCGCCTATACTTAGTCCTATCTCACGCTCAGCCATACAAAAACGTGTGAGCGAATCCATCATGAGCAGGACATCTTTTCCCATATCCTTGAAGTATTCTGCTATGGTAGTCGCAGTAAGACAGCATTTCGAGCGCATCATAGCCGGCTGGTCAGAAGTAGCAACTACAAGAACCGATCTTTTAAGTCCTTCCGGACCCAAGTCACGATTCATAAATTCCATTACTTCTCTGCCACGCTCTCCAACGAGTGCTATGACATTGACATCGGCTTTGATATTACGAGCTATCATGCCCATAAGAGTACTCTTACCAACACCGCTTCCTGCAAAGATACCCATTCTCTGACCCTTGCCTATAGTCATCATTCCGTCGATGGCTTTTACGCCAAGCTCGATAGGCTGTGTGATAGGCGGTCTGTCAAGAGGATTTGAACGAACACCGTTTATGCTGTATCTTGCCCCCTGAGAAATAGGACCCTTTCCGTCTATCGGATTTCCGATAGCATCTATCGCTCTGCCGACCATATCCTCGCTTACGTTTATAGTAAGCTTTTCACGGGTATTTTCAACAAAGCTTCCATATCCTATGCCGTCTGTGTCTGAATAAGGCATCAGCAGAACCTTATTGTCTCGAAAGCCTACGACTTCCGCTAAAACTTCAGTTTTGTTCTGCCCACCTGAAAACATCCTGCAAACATCACCTATGTTGCACTCGATGCCGGATGCTTCGACTGTCATGGCAACTATCTGCTCGATCTTTCCATATACCTTATAAAAATTGCCCAATCTTATATTTGAACATAACTCTGTCTGGTCAAGGTTAACCCTCATCGCTATCACCTTTATCAAGGTTATCAATAAACTCTCTTAAATTTTTAAGCTGTTCAGAAAGAGTCGCATCAACAAGTCCATCCGACGTATTAATGATACAGCTTTCCTTTGGAAGACCGTTTGTAAGGATAAATTCAACATTTTGCCCGGATGCTGCAAGTTCTTTTTCAAGCGTATCTATATAGCCTGTAAGCTCTGCCGATACTTCTGCTTTTACCCATTTTGTATCACGGACATAACGCAGGGCGTCCTTTATTACGCCGTACATTATCATGTCGTCTTCCTCGATCTTCTGAGCAATGACCTTTTCGCTTATATCAACTGCAAGATGCCTGAGTTCTTTTGCATATTGTTCAAAAAACTCATTTCGCTCTTTCTTGATCTCCTCAATAGAATGCGATATATAAAGAGCAAGATTTTCAAGAAGCTTTGTTTTATCTTCAAACCCCTTTTTTTCGCCTTCCTCTATGGCTTCCTGCCGCAGTTGAGTAGCCTGCATCTGTGCATCATTTATGATCTGACTTTTCTGCATCTCAGCCGATGCAAGTATCGCATTTGCTTCCTCCTGTGCATTTTTTATAAGCATATCGCATTCGCTTTTTGCTTTTATTCTCTTTCTGCTAAGCTCGCCTGCGAGTTCATTTCTGAGTTCACCGGTTATCTCCTCACGAAGCTCCGGAGTTATCACAGGCGAATTTGAGCTTTCTTCACTTTCTTGTGTTTCATCACCGGGTGGAGGGTCGATCTTAAAATCGACATCAGGTATCTTTACGATCTTTTTATCTCTCCTGATATCCTCGGGTTTGATAATCCTACGCAATTATTTCATCCTCTCCGCCCTTTGAAATTACGATCTCGCCGGCTTCCTCAAGCCGTCTTATAACAGAAACTATCCTCTGCTGTGCTTCCTCAACGTCACGCATACGGACATTATGCAGATACTGAATATCTGTCTGTATAGTCTCTCTCTGACGCTGAGACATATTGTTGAATATAACATTCGCCACCTCTTCGGTAGCCGCCTTGAGTGCAACGGTAAGATCCTTTGTATCGACCTCTCTGAGGAATAGCTGGATCTCCATATTATCAAGGTAAACAATATCTTCAAATACGAACATGAGCTTCTTGATCTCTTCAGCAAGCTCTGGCTCTTCGTCCGAAAGCTCTGAAAAGATGTATTTCTCTGTTTTTCTGTCTACTCTGTTCATGATCTCGGCAACGAAGTTTATGCCGCCGAATTCTGTAACATCGACAGATGCGATAGCCGCTGCCTTTTTGCTTAAAACGGACTCGACTATATTTATTACCTCCGGCGAGGCTCTGTCGAGGTTTGATATTCTCTTGATAACATCAAGCTGAATATCAGCAGGCAGCTCTGAAATGATCTGTGAAGTCTGCTCCGCATTTATGTACGAAAGTATTATAGCTATCGTCTGCGGATGCTCATTCTGGATCATCATGATAAGATTCTTATAATCTACCTTTCTTAAGAAATCAAAGCTCCTTGTCTTATTTGATTTCAAGACCTGCTCCATGAGATACTGTGCTCTCTGCGGTCCGAAAGCCTTGTCAAGGACATCCTTGGCATAGCCTTCGCCGCCTTCGGTTACCACCTTCTGAGTTATACAAAGATCATAGAAATCCTCCATGATCTGATTCAGCTCAGCTGCAGAAAGCAGATCTATTTTAGCAATTTCACCTGTTATAGCTTCTATTTCGTCGTCTCTCAAGTATTTGTATACTTCCGATGCACTGTCAACACCCAAAGCAATCATTATTGCAGCAACTTTGGTCGCCGATGTTATCTGCGATTGTTTTTCTGTATCGGTAGAAGCCATAGTTAATCGTCACGCTCCTTCAACATTGAGCGTATAAGTGCAGCCGTAAGCTCCGGATTGTTGCGGGCAAACTCTCTGACTTGTTCTTCGGTCTCCCTCTCCTTCTTGTTGTGCTCGTCTGCCTGTTCTTCGATAGTTCTTCTGCGTTCTTCTTCTATCATTTCCTGAAGTTCTGCTACCTGTTCCTCATGAGCTGCCTGTTCTTCAAGACGTCTTCTCTTTGCACGTCTGAGAAGAATGAATGTGATTATTCCGCCGGCTATGAGAATTACACCAAGTATTATACCGATGATAAGAAGCCATCTCATAGTAGCATCGTCAAATATGCTCTTTTTCTCTTCGATTTCTGTCTCTTCATCAGTAACGACTCTGCTGTAAACAGAGATCTTATCTTCGTCTATATTGGTAGCATTTCTTACGATGCCGATAATAGCATTTCTTTCATCTCTTGACATGAACGCATTTTCCGATGCAACAACAACAGAGATAGAAGCATCTTTTACTGTACCCTGCGCTCTTTCAGTCTGTGTGAGCAGGTAACCAAGATCCAGCTTGACATCGTCCTCGTAATGAACGGTATCATCACTGTTTAAGTTATCCTCCTCATCATTCTGATAATTTGGTATATCGTCGTTGTTTTCTTCGCCGACTACACCGCCCTCATCAACAGGCTTGTTATTGGTATCATATTCCTTATGTTCGTCTGTAACATAGCCCTGTCCGGTCTCCTCATCCGGGAGAAGTCTTCTTGCTTCTTCAACTACTTTATCATAGTCGATAGAAACAGAAGCTACTACGTCTACCCCCTTAGGGTACATATTTTTAAGTATTTCCCTTACGTTGTTCTCATACTGTGCCTTGATAGCATTTACATACTCGAGCTTATCCGCAAGGTCGATACCGGAATTGTCATTTGAAATAGCAAGTTCTTCTGTTGAAAGAAGTTCCTGCCCTGTCGTGCTGTCTATAACACGAACATTTTCAGGCTCTATCTTCTGAGCACTGAATGCAACTAAGTTTTTAACTGCCGAAACATTTGCCGCAGTAAATGCTGCGCTGTTTGAAAGTGTAAGCGTAACGCTTGCCTTGGCAGTATCTTCATTTTGCTTCCACGCATAATCGCTCTTTTCAGGGAATGTGATAGTAACTACCGCTCCCTTGATGCCTTCTATGCGCTTTAATGTGGTCTGCAATCTGTCCTGAAGTTCAAAACGAAGTGTCTGCTGCTTTTCAAACTCAGTCATAGTCATGCTGAGATTGTCAAAGAATGTACCGTAGGAAGGTGCTGTCTGCGGATAGCCTTTTTCAGCAAGCTGATATACAAGGTTATCCCATTCGTTCCTTCTTACCATTATCTCGCCTTCGGAGTTTATCTCCGTCTCGACGCCCTGACCCTGAAGTTCCTGATATACCTGTGCAGATTCTTCTGTAGACATATCAGGGAAAAGCACAATAAAATCGTCTTCGTCTGAACTATTGAGCACTACTGTAAGTATTATAGCACCGATAATAAGTGCTGCTGCACCTGCAACGATCACTATCTTAAGTACAGTTGTAAGCCCTTTCCAGAATTTTTTGACCTTTTCCCAAAGATTTTTAAGCTTTTCTTTCATGTAACAAAATCATACTCTCTCTAACAAATTTCTAATAAATAGATCACATATCTTCCGGAACGGTATTTACTTATATATTATATATAGTATACCGAACACTAATCTGTCATATTATCTGTCAGATCTGCATAGAAAGAATATCTTTATACGCATTGACTGCTCTTGTAACGAGCTGTACTGTCATTTCTATTGCAGTCGATGCCTTTGTTGAATCAAGCATTGCTGATTCTATGTCATTTGATGCACCTGTTGCTATATCTGTAGCACTCTTTAATGACTGTGCTTCAAGTGCCTTTACATCTTCTATTTTTCCGGCAAGTATCTCGCCAAAAGTAACAGTATCCTTTTTATCCTGCTTTGCAACAGTATCAACGGTACTTATCGGTGTGATAGCCGAAAGTCCCGATATAGGAACTATGTTGTACATTTTATTTTCCTCCAGTCACACGAATTAACCATTTCTGCCTATCTCAAGTGCCTTTGAAGCCATAGCCTTAACGACTGATAATGCGCTGACATTAGCTTCATAAACTCGTGACGCTTCAAGCAGATCCACCTGTTCTTCTGTATTGTTGACGTTTGGATAATAAACATATCCATCTTCGTCAGCATCAGGATGTTCGGGATCATAAACAGGTCTTAAGTCTTCCTGGCTTTCAACGACATTAGCAACACGGACACCGCCGCCCTGCACCTGATTCAATACTTCGTTGAATGACTGAGCCCTTTCCTGAAAAATTATCTGCTTTCTGCGGTAAGGTCCACCGCTGGCAGTTCTGGTGGTATTCTGATTTGCGATATTCTGGAGTATTATATCGGTTCTGAACCTTTCGGCAGTAAGCGCCGAACCGACAGTATTTATGGAATTTAAAAATGCCATTTTCTACCTCTCCTTATCACTTAAAGTTGCTGTTGGTGAAGACGTACCTGAGATTGCTGATAGCTGAATTGAGCTTGCTTATAATAGCCGACGACTGTATATAAGCGCTGTACAGCTCAAGATTTTCTTTATCAACATCAACATTGTTGCCGTCAACGAGCACATTTGTCTCATACACCTGTGAAACGTCCGTTTTAAAGCTGTATCTCTGTTTACCTTTTTTCGACATTGCATCATCAAGAACGTTCTTGAAGCTTACAGTCTTATAATGGTAATTAGGAGTATCAATATTAGCAATATTCTGCGTATGGACTTCCTGCTTTACAGCCATCTGTCTGATACCATTTTCCATAGCTTTAAAAGCGATCGAATCAAGATACATAATGTGCCTCCCACATATACAAAATCTAATATTATATCAAATAAAAGTCTTGATATGAAAATGAATATTAAATTTCGTACCTTCTTTTTGTTCAAAGGACATCGGTGCCCCATAAAACCGCAGTTTTACGGGATCTTATAGCTTTTTTCTCTTTTTGGCGCTATATACCGATTATTTTTCTTATCTCATTATATCATAAAAAACTTAAAAATGCAACAGTAAATTGCAAATTTCATAAAACATTTTTCGGCACTTCTGCCATTTTTTCACATTTTATCGCTATTTAACAAAAAATTTACAATATTTTCTCCATCAACGCAGATCCTTACTGAACCGGCACGATAATTCAAAAGTTTCTTCTGTTTAAGATGCTCTATACTGCTCTCAACAAACACCGGCGCTATGCCTAAAGCATTAGAAAGATTCTTAACCGTAAGCACCTGTCCCTTGAAGTCAAAAGCCGCACGAAGTATGAATCTGTCGAGGATATTGAATTCCTCATCCGGACTTTCAGAAACCGTATCAGGCATATCCTCTCTTTTCATATAAACATCTTTTTTATGCACTATCTTATCTTGTTCTGTCTTTGCAGAGACTTTATCAAGCACAACATTAGGTATATCTGCCGCTTTTCTTATGCCGCCAAGTCTTCCTGTTACTTTATAAAGTTCGCTGAACATTTTTGATGCTTTATTATCCGAACAGCCTATAAAGTTTTCAGAACACGCAGTAATTATAAGAAGCTGCCTTGCTCTTGACATAGCAACATTTATTCTTCTGCTGTCACGGGCGAATCCTATTGAATGTTCCTTGTTATTTCGCACAAAGCTCACTATTATTATATCTTCTTCCATGCCCTGAAATCTGTCAACAGAACCTATTCTTAGTGAAATATTCGCAAGGTCTGACGAAAAACCGCTGTCTATCAAATGATTTTCAAGCAGCCTTACCTGTGCATCGTAAAAAGTAATTATACCAACACTTTTTTTCATGCCATTTGCGCTAAGATTTTTTTGCAATACAGCAAGAATATCCTTTATACATTTCACTTCGTATTCATTGCAAAAGCTTTTGCCCGACTTCTTTTCATAGTTTATCTCTGTATTAGGTATATCGTACCAAAGAACGTGATCTTCTTCGGATATATCATACCCTTCGCAGTTATGCGGTTTTCCTCCAAGCGGAGATTCAAGCCTTCCGGCATCTGTATCCATATAAAACTGATTGATAAGCGCTGCTATATCCCTGTGCATACGGTACTGTCTGAAAAGCATTGTACGATACGAACTGTCAGAATTTTCATACAGTTCCTCAAACGGACTTACCTTTATAAGTTCTCTTAGGTTTCCATCTGTTTCATCGAGTTCATCGTAAGCTGTACTGTCTATAAACGGCGGAAGCTGCTTATGGTCACCGACAAGTATTATTTTTTTACCTTTAAGCATAGGGAGTATCATGTCAGGAAGTGTACTCTTACTTGCTTCATCAATTATCACAACATCAAACGAAGGATAATCATCATTAAAATCCTTTGTTCCGCTCTGTATGCAGGTGATGCCTATGACATTTGCATTTTCTATGTAGAGCTTTTTAAGAGAATCATACTCTTTTCCGCCAACGCCTATACTCTTTCTCCAGCTTTCAAGAAGCGCTCTCCATTTATTATACCTCTCACATCTGAGCTGGTAATACTTGTTGACATTATATTCTATGCGTTCAAGACTTATATCATGAACATCTATATTTTTGAGCGCCTTGCCGTAAAAATCATCCTCCTTAAGATTTTCTGAGAAAAGCTGTGCTGAAAATCCATAATCCTTCGAGGCATCTTCGGATTGTTTAAAAAGATCTTCACATTTAGCTCTCACAGCAAAATACTCATTCTGATACTCCTCACATAATGCGTCAAGCCCAAGATGAAAAGCATCGACATTATCATTGAACTGCTTATCGTTTTCAAGTATCCAGATACGCTCGCAATAGCGTATCGACTTCTGCTGCATACTAGCTACAAGATTTTCTGCACGGTGAAGATAGATCACCGCCGCTTTACGCCACTTCCGCCCGAATATAAGTCTTCTTATACCGGACGGCTCAGAATCAAGTATCCTCTCGCCTTCTTCATAAAGCGCAGTGATCATTTCTCTGTCAGCATAGTAAAATATTCCCTCAAAAGCTATATCTTCTATAATATCCATACTTATGCTGCTTTTGATGTATTCAAACTGCTCACAGAATCTTGCAGTATATTCATCTATAAAAGCAAGCTCATCAGTATAGCGGTGCATAAGCTCTACATCAGCCTTGATATCAAGATAAATGCTTTCAAGGTCGTTATATATATCCATAGGTATACGCATATCCTGCGGATAACATTCCCTTGCCTGATAAGCATATCCTATATCATCAAGTTCATATGCTTTGTCGATATATTCAAAGAACTGTGTACGGCTGTTCTTTATCTCTTCATAAACATTTTGGTAAAAATAAAGCTGTGACTCTTTAGAAAGCTTTTCCTCACGAAGAGCTATCACATTTTCTGCCTGTGAAAGTATCTCCGGCATACGTTCTCTTGCAGACTTTAGCTGCGAAAGCTTTTCGCATATCTCGTTGTCCATCTTATTGGAAGCTGACGCTATTTCAGCAGTCCATGTTGCAACGACATTATCCTCGATAAACGGAAGTCCTTCTTCTTCAACACGGGAACTGTCTCCCTTTCGCAGTACACGTATCCCGGGGTCTCTCATAACTCTCGATATCGCATTATCCACTGCAAGATTCGACTGTGAAACGATAAGTGTTGAAAGTCCTCTTTTTGAATTCTGATAACAAAGTTCAGCAATAACGGTAGTCTTGCCCGTTCCGGGAGGTCCTTGTATAAGATATAGATCTTCCGCATTGAGCGCCGCTTCGACCGCTCTTAGCTGTTCCGGATTAAGGCTGTCAGACAGAAGGTCATCTTCGTTTAAGATTATATTATCTCCGGGCGCTCTGTTTGCCTGCATAGGGTCAAAAATGAATTCAGCCAACCGCTTGTTCACTGCATAGCCGGCACAAAGTTTATCAAGCCCTTGTTTCATACGCTTACAGGTTATATCGGCTGCTCCGTCGAATGCGATAAGCTTTATACCGTTCGACAGCTCTTTCATTATATCTATTACATTATTTCCGAACGGTCTCACGGTAAGTATACCGTCATGAAGCCTTTCTGCCGAACCGAATCCCCATAACGGAGTACCGTTATTATCAAGAGTACCGACAGTAAGCCCTTTTATATCACTGCTTTTAAGATCATAAACAGAAATGTCTATACAGTTGTTTCGTACCTCAGCACCCCTGCAAAAAAATCTGTAAGAACTTTGATCGGATTTTTTTCTGAGTGCTTCGATATAGCCATACCACATATCGACACGCTTTTTGGCTTCATCGGTCATACGGAAGACTTCTTCCCTGCGCTCCTGATAGAAATAAAGAGAAAAAGCCTTGCCGTCCACTTCACCGCTGTAAACGGATACACAGAAAAAGTTGCTCTGAATAAGCGAACCGCACATGACGATCTTTTTGCCGCTTATATCAAATCCAAGAAGCACCTGTCCGGCATCGTCACCGCAGGCTTTTATTTCAAACGCCTGTTCCTCAGGGAAAAGGTGGTCGGGAAGCTCGTATTTAGAGATGCCCGGTATGCCGCATAAATTTTTAAGCTCGTCTATCGCTCTCGGAGACATCGTAAGCTCAAGCTTTAGTATTTGATTGTCCGGCATGATAAGCACCCCTTTCTAAACTATATATAATAATTATATCATAAAAATTATCATATTACAATAAAAAAAGATACTATTATAAAAAGAAATGCCGCACGGCAGTACCGTGCGGTCAAAATTTGTTAGATCATTCTATTTTACATTCTTGAAATGAGTTCTTTGCGTTTCTGTTCAAACTCTTCTTGCGATATCAATCCCTGTTCGAGAAGATTTTTCAACTTCATAAGCTTATCTGCTTCGTCTGAAGCTTCATTGACAACTGCTTGCTGTGTAGAGTTATTTGAAACGCTTTCTTTGTATTTTTTAAGCTCTGCAAGAGTCATGTCAACAAATTCCTGTGCGTTTTGAACACAAATCATCTTCACTGTTCCGGTCGCACTTGAAATGCCTAATGTTTTTCCACCGCATAATTTTCCAATTAAGCTATCTATAACCATGATACTTGTGATGTTTTCAAAAGGAATATCAAGCAACTTTTTAGAAAATACATCTTTTTTCTGACCGTTTATACCATTAGATGTCAAAGAAAGAGAGCACTGTTTAGTCTTGTCCACTTTAATTATGAATAATATTCCTAATATTATAGGTATTATAAATAATAATGCCTCAACAGTAACCGCAGAAAATGAAATTATCGTTTCGAATAAGTCATCACCATGATAGGCCAAAGGATACGAACTAGCAAGCTCTATTCTAGTCAAGGTCGAACCAAATATATTTTTAGTATAACTCAAATTTCTACTGCTATATTTTTCTACCGGAATAAAAACTAATATAAGCAATATTAAAAATATAGCCATTAATACAGCAAATATTGTGTAAATCTTTTTATTTACCCTTATATCCGCCTTACATAAAATATTTTCCGTACTCATTTTTCAATTCCTCCTAAATATATTGTCGATTACAATAATAATTAACAATACATTCGCTATGATGTTTTTTCTTTGCAATTTTGAAACTGCTGATACCTCTTTCAACAGTTTTTTCTAAAATCCAATTTCTATATTGTCATTTTATCACA
>CADBQZ010000053.1 GCA_902796865.1 uncultured Ruminococcus sp.
CCGGCAGCAAGTGCTCTTGCAATAGCCAAAGCATCAATAATATTTATCTTTCCGTCTTTGTTGAAATCAGTGCCCGGTGTAATGGCAACATCAAGTTTTATACGCTTTGAAAGCTGTGATGCGATATAAACTGCATCAATAACATTGACCTTTCCGTCACCGTTGGCGTCGCCTAAAACATAGTTGTTGACCGCTTTATACTTCATGCCAAGAAATTCTCTGGCCTGTGCATAGCTCTGCATAGGTATATTTTCCTGACCGCATATAGTAAGACCATTGTATGTTATAGATGCAAGCCAAAGCTCAAATAAATTTCTGAGTTTCGGATCAAAGTGTATCTTTCTGACGCTTCTTACAAGTATCATGAGTTTTCCTTCGAGCGTATCAGCCCTTGAAATATCAACGTCTGAAAATTTATTTACAAGTTTCACAAAAAGGATCTCAAGATCTTCTTCAGTATAATCACCGTTATTATAATTTGCCTTTAATGCTATGTATCTTAAAAGATCGCCTATTGTTGCAGCGCTTCCCAATTCATTATTCATGAAATTTCTGAAAGAAGCACCAGTTATAAATGCGGCGTTTCCAGTGTCTTCAAGAGTAAGCGTTGCAGGAACACCTATTGAAGTGAGTT
Source organism: uncultured Ruminococcus sp. (assembly GCA_902796865.1). GTDB lineage: Bacteria > Bacillota > Clostridia > Oscillospirales > Ruminococcaceae > Porcipelethomonas. The sequence goes on from CADBQZ010000053.1 coordinate 635, forward strand.
CTTCACATTCAGCAAATGCAAAATCGTCAATACCTGATACTCTTACAGAAGCACCATTGTCCGTTATAACAGCCGGTATAGTAAAGCTCTTTTCTTTAGTATCGACTGCTGTGATGACAGCCTTTCCGTCAGCAGTCATACGATAGGATATTTCACCGCCTGTCTGCTTGCTGGTTTTTATAGGTTCTACCGTTTCAGATTCTGTAATAGGTTCTGCGACAGGTTCAGCGATAGGCTCTATAATGTCTTCAACCGAATCCAATGTCTCTGCTGTATCAATTGTTGTTTCAGTCTGAACAGCTGTATCAGTACCGTTCTCAGCGTCATCTGCTGCTGCCGAAAATGGAACAGAGCATAAAATCATAGTGATAGCTGCTGCGGCAGATAAAATTTTCAATGATCTCATTAAGGGATCCCCTCCAAAGTAGTATTATTTTAATAGCTTTTCAAAAAGCTGCATTAATATAATAACATTAACGCCCGGATTTGTCAAGGGAAATCTATCCCTCAACCTATCCAGGCGTTAATAATTATCAATGATTAAATTCTAAATGTTTAATATACACTCAGTTAAGACTATTATAAGTCATTATTTACCCTTGATAACACCGCTAGCAAGATCTCTAGCGATCTTAGAAGCGTCCATTACGTTTACCTTACCATCAAGGTTGTAGTCAGCCCATGGAGAGTTTGCCTTCTTAGCTGCGAGGTTCTGAGCGATCTTAGAAGCGTCCATTACATTGATCTTGTTGTCGCCGTTAGCGTCTCCAAGAACCTTGCTTTCTACGCCCATAGGTGCTCTAGCTGCTGCATACTTAGCTGCTTCTGAATCCTTAGGAGCAACTATAGTAATATTTGTAGGAAGAGCTGCGATCCAGATACCAAAGTTATCCTTTGACTTCTGTGACATTTCAAGCTTGCTATCTGCGCCCTTGTTGTATTCCTTGATAAGAGCTACTACAGCTTCGCCAACTGATGCTTCCTTATTAGTTGTATCAAAACCAGCGAGCTTGAGGTTCTTTTCAAACCACTCATCAACTGTCTTGAGTTCATCTTCAGTCCAATCTGCTTCCTTGCCACCGAACTTAATTACCTTAGCAATATACTCTTCGATAGCCTTCTGGTTCTCAGTATCGAACTGAAGACCTTCTCCAACTAAAAACTCATTAATAGCAACTGATGTAAGGAAAGCCTGATTGCCGAATGATGTTACTGTAGCAGGTACAATTACATACTTAGCGCCAGTACCTTCAAACTGAAAATCAGCAATGCTTGTTGCATCCTTAGCTACATACTCTGTCTCATTTGCTGAAACTGCGAGTGAAGCAACTGAACCGAGCATTGTTACTGCTGCTGCAATTGAAACAATTTTTTTAAATGAATTCTTCATTTTTCCATTCCTCCAAGAATTTTATTGTTATTCTTAACGATTACCATGATAACACTAATTCATCGGTTTGTCAAGTCAATCAGCATTTTTTCGATGAAATGTATAATTTTATAAACTTGTAGTCTATAAAATGTGCAATATGTCGATTGCCAACTATCCCTTCCGACAACATTTTAAATTATCATAGTCTATAAAGCTTTTTTTCCAGGTGCTTATCCTGCGATAATTTTTAGAAGGATGGTATCCCCTTCGTTATTTATGATACCATTTATCCATTGTTTTGTCAAGAGGGTATAAGCATTTTATTTTGAAGTATATTTTTCCATTTTTGGTCGTATACTGTACAATTTACACAATTGTATAATAATCAATAGTATATATCACCGAAATCTTCTTTGTTTTTGCATTATATTATAGTATATTCAAAATTTTCCCATAAAAGCCTGCTTCCGATATCTGTCCCGAACGGCAAAAGCGCTAACGCTATGAACATAGTTTCATCATTATCAGTACGCTTCAGGGTCGCATATTCTCCTTCTATTTTTATAACTTCATATTCGTAAGGTCCCATTTTTATTTTCCTTTCTTTAATAACGATATGTCTGCAAACAGCATATAATGCAGTATTAAAGGCAAAAAAGCCTGAAAGAAAGGATAAAGATACATATGGATATAATTACCGTATCTCTTATTATAGCTGCTGCAGTGCTGCTCATGATGGGCAGCTGCATCGTATTTATAAAATTGTTTGGAAAAGGACTTTTTTTCGGCATCAGCATTGATGCTGTAACAGCTATAGGAGAAGATGATGACCCGGAAGCGATAATATATAATATAATCGACAGCATAGGCTCAGAGTTTGAATATTCCGGTTCAAAGCTTATAATAATGGACATCGGAATGGATCTTAAAAGCGTCGAATGCTGCCGCAGGATATGCGAACGATATGATTATATTGAAATGTGTACTCCCGACAAGCTTCCCGAGAAAATATGTTCTCTGCGGTCTGCTGAAAAAAAGCTCCTTTGAGCTATGTGCCGATACTTGCCTTTGCAGTATCGGCATAGTTTATTTTTAAGTTCTATTATAGTATAAAGCGTAAGCGTTATGCTATGATCGCCTGATATGTGAGGAACATAACCAGCTCTGCATTCATTATATCACGATGACATGAAATTTTCAATAGCTAGTATCCTGCCTGGCAGCTAAAAACTGCTTCAGAATGCGTTATACAAAGTTATATTTATAGTCGAATTAAGTAAAATCAATAAATTTATTCTAAATGAAGCCTTTGACCCTAAAAAAGACTTGATAAAACTCAAAGAATGTATTATAATGAATATATATGCTTTAATAAGACAGTTCCCGGAAGCAGGAACTGAATTAAGGCACGAAAGGAGTAGTTATATGGTTTATTCTAACGAAGTAGAAAAAATGTGTCCTGTCAAGCAGGGCGTAGCTCATGGCGCAGCTCCGATACCGGAAGAAGCTAAGTGGGTAAAGGCAACCGAGATAAAGGATATTTCGGGATTCACACACGGTGTGGGCTGGTGTGCTCCTCAGCAGGGTACTTGTAAGCTCACTCTCAATGTAAAGGATGGTATTATCCAGGAAGCTCTCGTAGAGACTATCGGATGTTCGGGTATGACACATTCAGCAGCTATGGCAGCTGAGATACTTCCCGGAAGAACTATCCTTGAAGCTCTTAATACAGACCTTGTCTGTGACGCTATCAACACAGCTATGAGAGAGCTTTTCCTTCAGATAGTTTACGGCCGTTCACAGAGTGCTTTCTCAGAGGGCGGACTTGTTATCGGTGCAGGACTTGAAGATCTCGGTAAGGGTCTTCGTTCACAGGTTGGTACTATGTATGGTACACTCGCAAAGGGTCCTCGTTACCTTGAAATGACAGACGGATATGTTACAGGCGTAGCTTTAAATGAAGACGATGAGATAATCGGCTATAAGTTTGTAAACTTCGGCAAAATGATGGACTTTATCAAGGCAGGCGATGATGCAAATACTGCTTTTGAAAAGGCTCAGGGACAGTATGGCCGTGTTGATGATGCCGTTAAGATCATCGACCCGAGAAAAGAATAATCAAGGAGGATCAGTATAATGGCTTTATTTGAATCATATGAAAGAAGAGAAAA
>CADBQZ010000054.1 GCA_902796865.1 uncultured Ruminococcus sp.
AGGTGTTTCTATGGCAGGCGGTACGCCGTTCGTTTTCCCGGCTATTGCGGTCTGTGATGGTATCGCTATGGGTCATGTCGGAATGAAGTATTCTTTAGTTACACGCGACCTTATCGCAGATTCTACAGAGTGTATGGCTTTGGCGCATCACTTTGATGCTCTTGTTATGATACCCAACTGTGACAAGAACGTTCCCGGACTCCTTATGGCTGCTGCCCGTGTAAACGTTCCGACAGTATTCGTAAGCGGCGGCCCTATGCTTGCAGGTCATGTAAAGGGCAAAAAAACAAGCCTTTCTAGTATGTTCGAGGCTGTAGGCTCTTATACAGCAGGAAAAATAACAGCCGAGGAGCTTGATGAATTTGAGAACAAGGCTTGTCCGTCATGCGGTTCATGTTCCGGTATGTATACGGCAAACTCTATGAACTGTCTTACAGAAGTACTTGGTATGGGACTTCGCGGAAACGGAACTATCCCGGCTGTATATTCAGAAAGAATAAAGCTTGCTAAACACGCAGGTATGGCTGTTATGAATCTTTTAAAGAAGAATATCCGTCCCCGTGACATAATGACCGAAAAGGCTTTCCAGAACGCTCTTACAGCAGATATGGCTCTCGGATGCTCTACAAACAGTATGCTTCACCTTCCTGCTATCGCAAACGAATGCGGCATAAAGATAGATCTTGACATGGCAAACGAGATAAGCGCTAAGACTCCTAATCTCTGTCATTTAGCTCCGGCAGGTCACACTTACATGGAAGACCTTAACGAAGCGGGCGGCGTTTATGCGGTATTAAACGAGCTTGACAAGAAGGGTCTTATAAACAAGGATGTTATGACAGCGACCGGTGAGACTCTCGGCGAGAACTTAAAGGGCGTTGTGAACCGTAATACAGATGTTATAAGACCTATTGATGAACCATACAGCGAGACAGGCGGCATCGCAGTATTAAAGGGTAATCTTGCTCCGGACAGATGTGTTGTAAAGAGAAGTGCTGTTGCTCCGGAAATGTTAAAGCATTCGGGTCCTGCAAAGGTATTCAACAGCGAAGAAGAAGCTATCGCTGCTATAAAGGGCGGAAAGATAGTAAAGGGAGATGTTGTGGTTATCAGATACGAAGGACCTTCAGGCGGTCCGGGTATGAGAGAGATGCTCAATCCTACATCTGCTATCGCTGGTATGGGTCTTGACAAGGACGTAGCGCTCATCACAGACGGACGTTTCAGCGGCGCTACAAGAGGCGCTTCTATCGGCCACGTTTCACCGGAGGCTGCAAGCGGCGGTCCTATCGCTTATGTAAAGGACGGAGATACTATCTCAATCGACATTCCTAACTGTTCTATCCAGCTCGAAGTTTCAGACGAAGAGCTTGAAAAGAGAAAGAAGGAAATGCCGATACTCAAAAAAGAAAATCTTTCAGGCTACTTAAAGAGATATGCGGCTATGGTAGAATCCGCTGATAAGGGTGCTATTATAAATAAGTGATAATTGTATTTTCGTTCGTCTGAGGTAATGTGTAAACTAAATGTAGGGGCGAGCATTGCTCGCCCGTGAGAAATCTATAAAATGAAAGATCTGCCTCGAAGAAAAGCCAATCGGCTTGATGGATTTGATTACAGTACAAATGGCGCTTATTTTATTACAATATGTACTGTCAACAAAAAGTGTATATTCTGGAAAAATCCAATCACTATAAAAATCAATGATGATATTGTTTTAACGGAATATGGTTTAATTGCAGATAAAGCAATAAATAATATTTCAAGTCATTATGAAAATATAAAAGTTGATAATTATGTTATAATGCCGAATCATATCCATATATTGCTTAGAATAGAGAATAACAATATAAACAGCGGGACGTCGAGGTCGCCGTCCCCTACAAACAAAGCTCTTCCGCGCTACGTTTCTGCATTAAAACGTTTTATAAACCGGGATATCGGATACAATATTTTTCAAAGGTCATACCACGACCGCATTATCCGAAACGAACAGGAATACTTAGAAATATGGGAATATATTAAAAATAATCCTATCAACTGGCAAAATGACAGCTTATTTGCTGATAAATAAAAAAGCTATAGATCGAAAGGACTGATAAAATGGGAATGACAATGACGCAGAAGATACTTGCTGCTCATGCAGGTCTTGACAAGGTGGAAGCAGGACAGCTTATCCTTGTGAATTTAGACTTGGTACTGGGCAACGATATTACTTCTCCCGTTGCTATAAAGGAATTCAACAAGCTTGGTGCTTCAGACGTTTTTGATAAGGACAAGGTGACTATGGTAATGGATCACTTTGCGCCGAACAAGGATATAAAGGCTGCCGAGCAGTGTAAGATGTGCAGAGATTTCTGCAATGAAAAGGAAGTTACAAACTTCTTTGATGTCGGACAGATGGGTATCGAACACGCACTTCTTCCGGAAAAAGGATTGGTCGTATCAGGCGATGCTGTTATCGGTGCCGATTCACACACCTGTACTTACGGTGCGCTTGGCGCATTCTCAACGGGTGTCGGTTCTACTGACATGGCTTGCGGAATGGCAACAGGCAAGGCATGGTTCAAGGTGCCTTCTGCAATAAAATTCGAGCTTAAAGGCTCTTTGCAGAAATATGTTACCGGCAAGGACGTTATACTTCACATAATCGGAATGATAGGCGTTGACGGTGCGCTTTACCGCTCGATGGAATTTACAGGTGAAGGACTTCACAGTCTTTCAGTTTCAGACCGTCTCTGCATGGCTAATATGGCTATCGAAGCAGGCGCTAAGAACGGTATATTTGAAGTGGATGATCTGACACTTGAATACGTAAAGGAACATAGTTCAAGAGAACCTAAGGTATACAAGGCTGATGATGACGCTCAGTATGACGAGACATATGTTATCGAGCTTGACAAGATAAAGCCTACTGTATCTTTCCCGCATCTCCCGGAAAACACACATACGGTCGATGAGATAGACGATATAAAGATAGACCAGGTAGTTATCGGTTCATGCACAAACGGAAGACTTGAAGACCTTGAGATCGCTTCTGAGATAATGAAAGGCAAAAAGGTCGCAAAGAACGTTCGTGCTATTATAATACCTGCGACACAGAAGATATACCTTGAAGCTATGGAAAAGGGATACTTAAAGATATTTATAGAAGCAGGAGCAGTCGTTTCAACTCCTACCTGCGGTCCTTGTCTCGGCGGACATATGGGTATTCTTGCCGAAGGCGAAAAGGCAGTTGCAACTACAAACAGAAACTTTGTAGGACGTATGGGACATATAGATTCAGAGATATACCTTGCAAGCCCGGCAGTCGCTGCGGCATCTGCTATAACAGGTAAAATATCCGATCCCAGGGAGGTGTGAGCATAAATGATCTATGAAGGAAAAGTTATAAAATACGGCGACAACGTTGATACAGACGTTATAATCCCTGCAAGATACCTGAATACGAGCGATAAGAAGGAGCTTGCATCGCACTGCATGGAAGACCTTGACAAGACATTCGCAGGCAGGGTGCAGAAGGGCGATATAATGGCAGCAGGATTCAACTTCGGCTGCGGTTCTTCCCGTGAACACGCTCCTATAGCTATAAAGGAGAGCGGCATCTCGCTCGTTATCGCAAAAAGTTTTGCGAGGATATTCTACAGAAATGCTATAAACATCGGTCTTGCTATACTCGAATGCCCGGAGGCTGCTGATGCAGTTGAAGAAGGACACATCGTTGAAGCAGACCTTGATAACGGTGTGATCACAGACAAGACTACCGGAAAAGAGTTCAAAACAGAGCTGTTCCCGGAATTTGTACAGTCTATAATTACAAACGGCGGACTTGTAGAGTCTATCAAAAAGGGAACATTCAAGTGATATTTATATATCAGATGTTTTTGATTTAAGGAGTTTTTTATGGAATTCAATATTGCATTATTAAGGGGAGACGGCATAGGTCCTGAGATAGTTGACAGTGCCGTTGAAGTACTCAAAAAAACAGCCGATAAATTCGGACACAAGTTTAATTTTACTCCGTATCTTATCGGCGGAAGCGCTATAGATGCGACAGGGGAATGTCTTCCGGAAGAAACGGTAAAAGGCTGCCTTGCAAGCGACAGCGTTTTGCTCGGCGCAGTCGGAGGTCCTAAGTGGGACAGCCAGCCGCCGTCGAACAGACCTGAAAAGGCACTTTTAGGTATCCGTGCGGCTTTAGGACTTTTCACGAATCTTCGTCCGGCAAAGCTTTACAGCGCTCTTAAAGATGCAAGTCCGCTCCGTTCGGATATTGCATCGAACGGCTTTGATATTATGATAGTAAGAGAGCTTACAGGCGGCATCTATTTCGGCGAAAGAGGAAGACGTCAGGGCGAGCATGGTGAAGAAGCATATGATACAGAATGCTACAGCAAAATGGAGATCGAGCGTATCGCAAAGGTAGCATTTGAGACAGCTATGAAGCGTAACAAGAAGGTCATAAGCATAGACAAGTCTAACGTTTTGGAAAGCTCACGCCTCTGGAGAGAGACTGTTCATGAGATCGGCAAAAACTATCCGGAAGTTGAGCTTTCGGATATGCTCGTTGACAATGCGGCTATGCAGATAGTAAAAGATCCTGCACAGTTTGACGTTATTGTAACATCAAATATGTTCGGTGATATACTTTCAGATGAGGCTTCACAGATAACAGGTTCTATAGGTATGCTTCCTTCCGCATCTTTGGGTTCAACAAAGAGAGGAATGTATGAGCCTATCCACGGTTCGGCTCCGGATATAGCAGGACAGAACAAGTCGAACCCGATAGCTACGATACTTTCAGCATCTATGATGCTCAGATATTCGTTCGATCTTCAGAAGGAAGCTGATGCAATAGATGCAGCAGTCGATAAATTTTTAGAGCAGGGCTTCAGAACGGCTGATCTTGCTGGAAATACAGATGTAAAGCCTCTTTCGACAACAGAGGTTACCGAAAAAATAATAGAACTTCTTTGATGATATGGAAAATAATGAATTAAATTTAGATGATATTTTTATGCGGCTCAATTCGATCGCAATTTTTAAAAATATCTTTAAAACAAAAACTATGAGCAGTCTGTATGACCTGCTTAAAATAGTGTATCAGGGTTATTTGGAAGAAAAACAGACCGGTACAGGTATTTTTAATTTCCGTAAGTTCCAGAAGGATATAATAAGAAGCTATGCTGAGTTTGCCTCTAACGTTTACCGTCATGGCGGAGATTTTACAAAATATGTAAGAAAGATAGTTTTTGAGGACAAGAACATTTATATAACAAGCGCAGCTCAGGGTATACTTATCAGTGATAAGATGCAGAGATGTCTTGAAATAGAGCTTCATACTCTTACTTTAACGGCAAGTCTTACGTCAGAAGCAGTGCTGAACGCTTTTTATCATGATGACAGGCTCCTTAAACAAAGATATTTAAGACCACTAGATTTTCTTCCTCAGTGGAATACTTCGCCGGTCGATCTTGTTTCAGAATATAAAGAAAGAATAAAAAAAGTTCATCGTTACGGCTATGGCATTTATTCAAAGTATTATATGTTCATCATCAAGGACGGCGAGATAGTGCCTGTTAAAAATCCTGATATCGTAAAGCTTTCCGACCTTATCGGATATAAGCGCCAGCGTGATCTTATAATCGAAAATACGCTTGCGCTCATAAACGGAAAACCATCGCAGAACGTTTTGCTGACAGGTGATGCCGGAACAGGCAAATCCTCAACTATAAAAGCTATTGTGAATGAGTATCACGACAAAGGGATACGCATAATAGAGATAAGAAAGGATCAGCTTCGTGACATACCTATGATAATAGACGATCTGAGCCGTGATCCGCTTAAATTTATAATATTTATCGACGACCTTACATTTGCCGCCGGTGATGAAAATTTCGGTACGCTAAAAGCTATCCTTGAAGGCTCTGTTTCAGCAAGGGCTGAAAATATAGTTATTTATGCAACGAGCAACCGCAGGCATCTTGTCAAGGAGAATTTCTCCGACAGGGACGGCGACGATATCCACCGCAACGATACCGTGCAGGAGCTTGTATCGCTATCTGAACGTTTTGGGCTTCATGTCACATTTTCAAAGCCTGACAAGAATGAGTATCTTAATATCGTTAAAGGGATCGCCAAAAACAGCGGCATAGATATCCCCGAAGAAGAACTGGCGCTCAGAGCAGAGCAGTTTGCAGCGGAAAAGAGCGGACGTTCGGCAAGAGCGGCTAAACAGTTTGTCGATATGCTTATTGCGGAAAAATAAAAATTAAAAAATGGAGGCTATAATGACAAGACTCGAATTATTAACATTGCTGCTCTCTATTCAAGCGCTTCTTGAAAGTGACAATGTAGATGCAGCAAAAAAGCTTATTGCCGAGGTAATAGCCGAAGCCAAAAGAAACGGCTCTGACAAATAAAAATTAAAAAGAAATGGAAGTAATTTAAATGCTTACTCTTGATAAAGTTTATCATGCAAGTTTTGTTTTAAAGGACGTTATCAGAAAGACTGATCTTATACCTGCGCCAAAGATAAACCCTGAAAGCGAAGTATATCTTAAAACAGAAAATCTTCAGGTCACAGGTTCTTTCAAAGTAAGAGGCGCTTACTATAAGATCTCACAGTTGAGTCCTGAAGAAAAGGAAAAGGGAGTTATCGCCTGCTCGGCAGGAAACCACGCACAGGGCGTTGCACTTGCAGCAGCTAAAAGCGGTATATCTTCTCTTATATGTCTTCCTGACGGAGCGCCTATCTCAAAGGTAGAAGCTACAAAAAGCTACGGCGCACAGGTGCTTTTGGTAGACGGCGTTTACGATGACGCATACAACAAGGCACTTGAGCTTCGTGACGAAAAGGGATATACATTTGTTCATCCTTTTGATGATGAGAATGTTATAGCAGGACAGGGAACTATCGGTCTTGAGATTTTAGACCAGCTCGAAGATGTTGATGCAGTTATCGTTCCTATCGGCGGCGGCGGACTTATCTCAGGCGTTGCGTTTGCGATAAAGCAGCTCAAACCGGAAGTAAAGGTATACGGTGTACAGGCAAGCGGCGCTCCGAGCATGGTGCAGTCGATAAAGAACGACAAGATAGAATGTCTCGACAGTGTTAATACCATAGCAGACGGCATCAAGGTAAAAGAGCCGGGCGAGAATACTTTTGAATACTGTAAGAAATATGTTGATGATATAGTTACAGTTACAGATGATGAGATCTCATCTGCGATACTTTCGCTTATAGAGCATCAGAAGCTTATTTCCGAGGGAGCAGGTGCTGTTGCAGTAGCAGCGGCTATGTTCGATAAGGTGCCGATAAAAGGCAAAAAGGCAGTATGCCTTGTTTCGGGCGGAAATATCGACGTTACTATCCTTTCAAGAGTTATAAAGAGAGGTCTTTTGAAGTCGGGACGTTCGGACTCTATCAATATAGAGCTTATCGACAAGCCGGGACAGCTTCGTGACGTTTCAAAGATAATCGCAGATCTCGGCGGAAACGTTATCGCTATCCATCATGAAAGAGCGAATGAAGGCTCTGACATAATCGGATGCTATCTGAGGATACTGCTCGAAACAAGAAACTACGAGCATATCAAAGAAATAAGAAAAGCCCTTACAGATGCAGGCTTTCATATAGTTGAATAAAGGAGAGATTTGAAAATGGAAACTATCTACACAAAAACAGCGCCGGAAGCATTAGGCCCGTATTCACAGGCTATCGTTTCAGGAAATATGGTGTTTACATCAGGACAGATAGCTATCGACCCTGCTGCAAACGCTGTTACAGCGACAGACATTGAAGGTCAGACAGAACAGGTCATGAAGAACTTAGGCGAAGTATTAAAGGCAGCAGGTTCATCTTTTGAC